>NZ_JBIKIL010000132.1:0-10401 GCF_044361645.1 Limnohabitans sp.
GCATAACGTGCCACTACAAAGATTTTTAAGCTTCAGTCTGAAAACCCTCGCAAGTGCTTGAATTTATTGGCAGACTGGGCTGCGGAAGGAAGCGTTTCTGGAAAAAGGTGTCGAACTTCTGCAGCCAGGGTGTTGTCCAGCCAAGCCAGGCACAAAGCCACGCCTTTGTGGGGTGTCAGCGCCTTGGGGTCTAGGCACCACATGACCCACAAGCCATCGAGCATGGCGGCCAGCGCCGTGGCAGCGTCGGCCGCGTCAAACCCTGTCAGTTTTTCGGCCTTGGCAATGCCTTCCAGTTCAACCGCCAGCAAACCGCGGTAATGCGCCCAGGTGCGGCGGTGGATGGCCAGCAAGGCGGGTGAGTGCGGCAACTTGGACCAGAACACCAACCACACCGTCAAGAGTTTGGGGTCCAGCACCAAAGGTGAAAACGACACTTCGATGAAGGCCTGCAGTCTGGCCTTTGGCGTGTTGGCGGCGGCATTCACGCAGTCCATTTGTTGCGCCATCAAGCGCATGGCCAGGTGCTCGTAGGCCTGCGCGACCAGTTCTTCAATGCTGGCGAAATGGTGGTTGATCAAGCCGGGCGACACGCCCGCGATGGCCGCGATTCGGCGCACCGACACGCCTTCATGCCCGTGCGCGGCCAGGCTGTCTAAAGCGGCCTGAACCAAAGCGTCGCGGCGGGTGTCGGCATTTATTCTGTGGAATTTCGGCAAATTGGACACGGATCAGCGGTTCCTTGTTGTGGGTCGTGTACCGAAGAGTTGGTTCACTATAGCCCAGGGCTTGGCCAAGACTTGATTGGCATCACCGGTTTTTGCAAGGCGGCCTTGTCAAAGTGAGCAGGGGCTATCGCCTTTTGAATTTTCATGATTGACAAGCATGGAGGTCTTATTATACGATCGTACAATAAGCAGAAAAATGCTTTTTCAAGCCCCTGTCAAGACAGGAGCGCCTTTTGCCTTCTAGGAGAAACCGCCATGAACAAACCGGACCACACCCAAGCCGGAAGTCCCTACCGGGGACACTGCCAGCCCAGCGACCCCCACAGCCTGCCCGCTTGGCTTTACATCAATGAAGAGTACTTTGAGGTCGAGCGCGAGACCGTGTTTCGCCCCTCGTGGCAGGTGGTCTGCCACCTCAGCGATGTGCCCGATGTGGGCAGTTACCACACCTTTGATTTCATCGGTGAGCAGCTGTTCGTGGTGCGTGGCGAAGACCAGCAGGTACGCGGTTTTCACAATGTGTGCCGTCACCGCGCTGCGCGGCTGCTGGACGGCCCCAGCGGTCGCTTGCGCGGGCGCGTGGGTTGCCCCTACCACGCCTGGAGCTACAACCTCCAGGGCCACTTGACCGCATTGCCGCAACGCGCCAGCTATGGCGACTTGGACTTGAGCCAGCACAGCCTGGTGCCGGTGGAGACCGAGGTGTTTTTCGGTTTTGTTTTCGTGCGTCTGCAAGGTGGTGGGCCTTCAGTTGGCGAGATGATGGCGCCCTATGCCCACGAGTTGTCGGCTTACCGCTTTGAAGAGCTCCAACCCCTGGGCCGCGTGACCATGCGCCCGCGTTCGCTGAACTGGAAAAACATCGCCGACAACTACAGCGACAGCCTGCACATCATGGTGGCGCATCCCGGCCTCACGCGCCTGTTTGGTCAGAGCTACGGCATAGAGGCCAGCACTTGGGTCGACAAGTTGTGGGGCACGCTGCAAGACAAACCTTCTAGCAAGTGGTCCGAGCGTCTGTACCAAAAGCATTTGCCCGTGGTCGACCATCTGCCAGCTGAACGGCAACGGCTGTGGACCTACTTTCGTTTGTGGCCCAACGTGGCCTTTGACATCTACCCCGATCAAATCGACTTCATGCAGTTCATTCCGATATCGGCCACCGAGTCGGTGATCCGTGAAATCGCCTACGTGCTGCCCGACGAGCGCCGCGGAATGAAGGCCGCGCGCTACCTCAACTGGCGCATCAACCGCCAAGTCAACGTCGAAGACACCGACCTCATCACCCGCGTGCAGTCGGGCATGGGCTCGTCAAGCTACACCAGCGGCCCACTGGGCTCGTCAGAGGTCTGCCTGCGCCACTTTGCGCAGCGATTGCGCACGCTCATTCCCGAGGCTTGCGCCTACCAAGCGCCACCACCCGGGTGGTCACAGCGGCGTGCCGCTGAGCCTTGGGCTCCCTCTGCGCCATCCACCCCATCCACCCCCTACGCGAAGGACACTTTATGAAAACCGCATTGATCATTGGAGGCGGCCACAATGGGCTGGTCTGCGCCTTTTACCTGGCGCGTGCGGGGGTGGACGTCACGGTGCTGGAGCGCCGGGGCGTGGTTGGTGGCGCCGCCGTCACCGAAACCTTCTACCCGGGCTTTCGCAACTCGGTGGCGGCCTACACCGTGTCGCTGCTCAACCCCAAAGTCATCACCGACATGAACCTGGCGGGCCACGGTCTGCGCGTGGTGGAGCGGCGCATGTCGAACTTCTTACCCTTGGGCAACGGTGACGCCTTTCGCGCTGGCCCCAACGGGCTGACCGAGCGCGAAGTCGCGCGCTTTAGCCAACGCGACGCGCAAACGCTGCCGGCCTACAACCGCGTGCTTGACACCGTGGCCGACTTGCTGCGCGACTTGGTGCTCACCACGCCGCCCAATGTGGTGCAAACCGGCTGGCTGCAAGCCATCCCTGAACTGCTCAAGAGCGCCAGCTTGGGCAAGCGCTTTGCCGATCTGGACATGGTCATGCGCCGTGAAGTGCTTGATTTGTTCACCAAGTCGGCCGGCGACTACCTGGACCGCTGGTTCGAGAGTGACCCCATCAAAGCGCTGCTGGGTTTTGACGGCATCGTCGGCAATTTCGCCAGCCCCTATATGGCCGGTTCGGCCTATGTGCTGCTGCACCATGTGTTTGGCGAGGTCAATGGCAAAAAAGGCGCGTGGGGTCACGCCATAGGCGGCATGGGCGCCATCACCCAGGCCATGGCCAGCGCCTGTTTGGCCCAAGGCGTGAAGATCGTGCTGGACACGCCGGTGCGCGAGGTGTTGGTTGAAGGGGGCTGTGCGGTGGGGGCGGTGAGCGATTCGGGCCAGGAATGGCGCGCCCAGCGCGTGATCTCCAACGTCCACCCCAAACTACTTTATGAAAAGCTGCTGCCCGAGCACAGCCTGCCCGACGATTTCAAAACCCGCATCAAAGGCTGGCGCAGCGGCTCGGGCACTTTCCGCATGAACGTGGCCTTGTCGAGTCTGCCGCAGTTCACGGCCGAACCCAGCGCGGGTGTGCAAGACCACCACACCAGCGGCATCATCATCGCCCCGTCGCTGCAGTACATGGACGACGCCTACCTCGATGCGCGCCGCCACGGCTGGTCGACACGGCCCATTGTCGAGGTGCTCATCGCCTCGACCCTGGACGACTCGCTGGCCCCCGCCGGTCAGCATGTGGCCTCGCTGTTTTGCCAGCATGTGCAGCCCCAGCTCTCGGGTGGACGCTCGTGGGACGACCACCGCGAAGAGGTGGCCGACCTGATGATCGACACGGTGGAGGCGCACGCCCCGGGTTTTAAGGCCAGTGTGCTGGGCCGTCAAATCAACTCCCCGCTGGACTTGGAGCGCACCTTTGGCCTGATCGGCGGCGACATTTTTCATGGCGCGCTCAGCCTGGACCAAATGTTCTCGGCGCGACCTGTGCTGGGCCATGCCGACTACCGTGGGCCGATGCCGGGTCTTTACATGTGCGGCTCGGGCACCCACCCCGGTGGTGGCGTCACCGGTGCGCCCGGCCACAATGCGGCGCGCGAGATCTTGAAAGACATGGGCCGCTAAGGCTGAGTGCCAGCACAGCCACAGACAATGAACGTGCCCGCCAGAACCCGTTACAGCCCCTTGGGCCTGGGCGATACCGATGAACTCATGGCTGCGCTTGACCTGCCGCAGGTGTATGAGTTCATCGGCGGGCTGCCCACACGGGACGACTTCATCTTGGATTTGCACACGGCTCTGGCCGGCCCGCCGCCCGGCGTCGATGAACAGTGGCACCACTTCGCTGTGCGCTTGGCGAGCACGGATCAACTGATCGGAAGGCTCGAAGCCACGGTACACGACGGTCTTGCCGAAGTGGCATTCTTGTTCAGCCCGCCCGTTTGGGGTCAGGGTCATGCAACGCAGGGCCTGCACTGGCTTCACCAGCACCTGCGTGAACTCGGCTTCATGGGTGACACCTGGGCCACGGTGCATCCCCACAACGTCCGCAGCAAAGCGGTCGTGCAGCGCTGCGGCTACCTGCAGGTGCCCAACCAGTGCCTGCCCCTGCTCTACAGCCACGACCCTGGCGACCTTGTGTTTCGCCGCGGCGTGGATTGAGCGGACTGGGCATCAAAAAACTCGAAGCCTATGGCGAGCAAGTGCTGCGGGTGTGCAACGGGGCGGCTTGAGGGCTTTGCGGTGGGGGTGGGGCCACTGAAAACACTGAGCCCTTCGCATGGAGGAAGGCTGACACCCTGCGGTCATTGGCCAGCATGGAAAAACGCCCCCACGTCGGTCTTACTTGCTTCTTCTTGATTCAGCATGCCTGCGGGCCGCGAGGAATCGAATTCATGAAAAAGAATTTAATAGCGGTGGTGTTTGCATTTTTTTGATCTTATAGTTCGCACACACCATCCATTAACGCAGTTGACTGGTTAAGCGGGTGGAACAAAAAAGGAGCACCGGGCTCATGGGAAATTTATACCCCAATGAAAAAACAACACGCAAGCGCCAAAGGCTTGCTGCACGGCATTTGCCGCAATTTCTTTCACAGGATGCAACGACTGGGCCAGGATGTATCCACCGGGTTTTGCGGTCTACATCACGTTGGGCGCTATGAATATGTGCCCGGACCACAACATCATTAACTGCTTGTCGCAGCTCGGCGTCATCTATTACGGAGCCACCTTCTTCGGAGTCATTGGACTGTTCCTCACCCCGTGGCTCATTTGGCAAGCTTTTACTAAAAGGCCAGGTGGCGTGCCACGGTTTGATGAAAATCAAAAGATGAAAATTGTGTTTTTCCGCGTATTCTCGTTTGTCGCGGCATGCACATATGCAGTCGCAGCTTTTTTGGTTTTTCCCGGCGTGCTTTTTTGTAGCGTGTTCTGTTTTCTCGGAATTGGGCTTCCGGCAATAGGCATCACTGCCGCAGTTCCGTTCGTAATTCGTCTTTTCCTGTCATCGTACAAGCCACCACATGACAATGTATTACTACCCCGCGCCCAACCCATCATTCCACCGGACGCTGCGCGATAAAGCCGCTTAGCGCCGGTGACCTCCACGTTAGGCGTCACAACACACGCTGCATCAATGCTCATATGAAGATCAGTTTAAGAAAGATCACGCTGGAGAACTTAGACGACGTCGTCGATCTTCGGTTGCTTGATCACCAATACGAGTACCTCGCGAGCAACTCCTATTCAATAGCCGAGGCCGGCCTCAATACATCACTTCGCACCCATGCCATCTACGGTGACGAGCGGGTGATCGGCTTTGTCTTGTACTGCACGCCAGATGACAGTGATAGCGAACCGGGCACATATGAAATTTGGCGATTGATGATCGATGCAGGTGTTCAGGGGCGCGGGTACGGTCGGCAGGCACTTGAGTTCGTCCTTCGGGAGATATGCGCAGACGACACTGCGCAGAACATCCACATTTGCTATAAACCAGACAACGAGGCGGCGAAACGTTTCTACTCAAGCCTTGGATTTGAAGAAGTCGGTATCGAGCCTGAAACTGGTGAGATGGATGCTGTAGTTACGCCCTTGCGCATCAGATGGTCGAGGCCAGCAGGTGACGCCTAACGAGTAAGGATAGGTCGCGCGAAGCCGCTTTTCTGTCCGTTTGTTGGACGAGCCCGGTTCTGGGCGGTGGTTTTTGCCCTACAGAAAACATCTTTTTTGTCTTGCATGTGCGATTGAGCATTCACTCGGCTCAAGCGATCTGACGGCAGTGCGCCTTGTGCCATTGCGGCACTTTTGGGCAGTGTGTGGCTGTTTTTGGTCGAGCACACGCTCAGTGCTTTTGGGGCACTGTTGCGCAATCCTCAAGCTGAGATCGGGATTGTTACTGCTTCGTGGTCGCCTGACTGTGTTGCGGTGGCGGCGCATTGGTCGATGGCAAGATTCGGCGGCGCAGCACCCTCATGGCACCGGCACAGCACGCACACTTCCATGGCGCACGAGGCGTGGTCTGAGATGTCGCTGATGGGGTTGCGGTGCCACTTGGGCGCTTGAACACCAGCAGCTTCAGCAAGGCGATCAGCCTTTTGCTGTTCGGATGCAATAAACCAAAGTTGCGCGCCCTTCTAAAGCCTTTGGGCAGCACATGCATTACCAGACGCAGAAACTGCGCGCCACTCACGGTGCGCGTGGTCAGGCGTTTGGTTTTGCTGTCGCGCCAACGGGAGGTGACCTTGTTGCCGTCGCAGCGCAAGATGTCCTTCTCCTGAATGACGCCCCGGTACAGATAGCGGCCCAAGTAGATTCAAAGCCAAGCCTTCGCTCAGGCGCAATCCCATGCTGTAGAGCGTGAAGAAAAACACGCGGTAACTCAACACCCGAGTGGCGGCAAACAGAGCTTGCGCTTCTTCGACGGTGACAATGTCAGGCAAGCGCTGAACCTTGGGGGGCTTGATGAAGTTTGGGCTGCTCCAGGGTTTGCCCAGCACGTGTAAGGTAAAGAACTTGAAGCCGTAAAGATCGAGTTTGACGGCGCTCCAAGAATGGGAGGCCACAAGATCGCTGAAATAGTGGGTCAGTTGCGTGGGCGAGAGCTTGTCAATTGCAAAATCAGAGTAGTCGCCCATGCGCCGAATTGCACGGGCGTAAGCGTCAATGGTTTTGGGCTGCAGGCCTTTGAGCTTGAGGTGTTGCAGGTGGGTGCGGTACGCGCTGGAAAATGGTTCGGGGAAAATGGCGGGGTCATAGCCACCGGGATACGTCGACATGGGCGAACTCCAGATAAGTTGCAGATCACATGCCCCACAATTGAGGCATGAGCCTACAGCTTACGAATTCACCAACAGCCGTTGCGGCACACCCGCTCCGCGTAGCGGCTTCGTCCAACATTTCGCTCGGCGCGGACACGCAGCAGCAGGAGGCCGCTTCGCGGCGCATGCTGCGTGCCGGGCAGCTTCGACGTTAGGCCGCACACAATGAACATTGACGGTCCGCTTACAGGGATTGAAGACGAATGCGAACGCGTACTGAGGACGCTTCCGGATTGGTTCGGTATTGAAGAATCTTTGCTGGAATACGCTAACGCAACCTTACACATGCCAACCTTTGTGATTCGACAAAAGGAACAAGTAATAGGCTTTCTGTCACTCAAGGAACACTTCCGGAACTCGTGGGAAGTGAATTGCATTGCAGTTGACATAGGATATCGGGGTCAAGGTCTAGGCAAAAAGCTTCACAAACAAGCTGAGCTTTGGCTTGCCAGCAATGGTGCTACTACACTGCAAGTCAAAACCCTTGCGTCAAGCCATCCAAGTAAGGCCTATGCCCAGACCCGTGAATTCTATTGTTCACTGGGCTATCAGCCCATTGAGGTGTTTCCTGCTCTTTGGGCTGCGCACTTGCCTGTTCTACAACTTGTTAAGGTCTTAGCGAGTGCGGCCTAACGAGTAAGGACAGGTCGCGCGAAGCCGCTTTTCTGTCTGTTTGTTGGACGAGCCCGTTTCTGGGCGGTGGTTTGAGCCCTACAGAAAACATCTTTTTTGTCTTGCCTGTGCGATTGAGCATTCACTCGGCTCAAGCGATCTGACGGCAGTGCGCCTTGTGCCATTGCGGCACTTTTGGGCCCTGTGTGGCTGTTTTTGGTCGCGCACATGCTCAGTGCTTTTGGGGCACTGTTGCGCAATCCTCAAGCTGAGATCGGGATTGTTACTGGTTCGTGGTGGCCTGACTGTGTTGCGGTGGCGGCGCATTGGTCGATGGCAAGATTCGGCGGCGCAGCTCCCTCATGGCACCGGCGCAGCACGCGCACGTCCATTGCGCACGCGGCGTGGTCTGAGATGTCGCTGATGGGGCTGCGGTGCCACTTGGGCGCTTGAACACCAGCAACTTCAGCAAGGCGATCAGCCTTTTGCTGTTTGGATGCAAGAAACCAAAGTTGCGCGCCCTTCTAAAGCCTTTGGGCAGCACATGCATTACCAGACGCAGAAACTGCGCGCCACTCACGGTGCGCGTGGTCAGGCGTTTGGTTTTGCTGTCGAGCCAACGGCAGGTCACATTGTTGCCGTTGCAGCGCAAGATGTCCTTCGTCTGAATGACACCCCGGAGTGCGCCTTCAGCGCGTGCCTGGCGTGAAAAGGCCAGAAATTCGGGCCGAAATTGGGCCGCTTCACCCAACACATCTCGCATCAAACAATCAACGAGCAGCATGTCGCTGAATTCGGTGGCTTGTTCAGCGCAGCCTCAGGCCTCACAGCAAACCTCCGTTGACTTCTATGCGCTTTAGGCGTAGAGTCAGAGCATGCTTACCGTCGTTGAAAGCCCCATCTTTCAGAAGCTGCGGCCCAAATACTGGGACGAAGATGAACGAGCCGAGTTTGCATCCTTCATTTCACTGAACCCAGAAGCCGGCTCTGTGATTCGTGGCTCAGGCGGCGTACGCAAAGTTCGTTGGGCACGTGAGGGAGCAGGCAAGTCGGGTGGCGTCAGGATCGTCTACCTTGTTCGGAACGAAGCTGGCGAGGTCTATCTCCTCACTCTGTATGCGAAGTCAGAGTCAGAGAATATCTCACTCAATACACTCAAGGAGATTCGTCGTGCCCTCGAAATCTAAGAAGCTCAATCCATCTGAAATCGCTGCGTTTGAAGAAAAGCGTGACATTGGCGCTGAGATCCTTCGGTCAATCAAGGACATGAAGGCTGGCAAAGGCAAGGTTGTTGTCTCGTCGGCCACAGAAGCAAGGCACGCCACTGGCCTGTCTCAAACTCAGTTTGCCAACTTGCTGGGCGTATCTGTGCGCACGCTCCAAGGATGGGAGCAAGGAAGAAAGCAGCCTAGCGGTGCAGCGCGCACGCTCCTTGCAATAGCTCGCACAAATCCGAAGGCGGTTCTGGCTGTTTCCGCGTAGTGAGTCCGCCTCGAAGACTGTTATGCAGGATCAAGTGACAGAACTCGCACAGCGCGGCAAGGCGCTCTTACCGAAAGAGCGGTCGCGCCTGGTCGATATTTTGCTTGAGTCACTCCACGAACCGGCCATCGCCGAAGTTGAGGCGGCCTTGAAGATTGAGATTGAGCGCCACTTGGCTGAACATGATCACGGTGAAGCCGAGAGCATCGACGCCGACGAAGTTTTCGCTAAATGAGGTATCGCTCGGTGACCAAGCCACGTTTTCTACCCGCCGCTGAGGCCGAGCTCTTGAAGGAAGTTGCCTACTGCTCGAACATCCGTGATGGCTGGGGCATCAAGTTTGAACATGCTGTGCAAAGCGCGGTAAAAAATGCGGTCTCCAATCCAAGCAATGGGGTGCCCGCCGGAAAACGCCAAACTTAGGGCGCAAAAGACATGCACATCACACTCCTCAAGCCTTCGAATGCAAAGCAGTACCGCGAGCTGATGCTGGAGGCCTACCAACTTGCGGCTGACGCTTTCACTTCTACCGCCCAAGAGCGTGCCGCTGAACACGAGGACTTCTGGATCAAGCGGATTGCCGACCCTACAAGCCTGAGCGCAGCATTCGGAGCATTCCAAGGTCAAGATCTTCTTGGCACCGTGGCGCTGGAGGTATCGAAGAAGCCCAAGACCAAGCACAAGGCTCTGGTCGTCGGAATGTATGTCACGCCCTCCGCAAGGGGAAAGGGCGCTGGTCGCGCGCTCATAGAGGCAATTGTTGAGTACGCCCAATCAAATGAGCAGCTTTTCATGCTCACACTCACGGTCACTGAGGGCAACGAATCGGCTATCGATTTGTACCGCAGTTGCGGCTTCAGCACCTTTGGCGTAGAACCTATGGCCATCCTCACACCCTAGGGTTTCAAGGGCAAGGTCCACATGTTTCTACCACTCCACCGCAGCAAGTCTGCGGCCTAGCCCCTTGGTGAACCGGACCCGCAACAGTTGGGGCCACTGAAGACACTGAGCGCTTCTTTTTCATGAGGGCTGACACCCTACCCCCATTGGCCATCACGGAAAAACGTCGCCACAGCGGACTGGCTTATCTCATTTTGGCTCAGCACACCGCCGGGCTGAGGGGCGTCAAATTGATTTAAAAGTATTTAATAAATGTGCTCAGTAGTGTCCGGTTTATTTGACTGCCAACCCGCGCCAAGCGAGTAACGGCAAGGGTTTCAAAGGTTTCATGGGTGTCCACGATTTGAATTTGATTTTGCGCACTAGGCATGCTCCAAGGGTT
>NZ_JBIKIL010000024.1:0-35167 GCF_044361645.1 Limnohabitans sp.
GTCTGGATCTGGAGCCCGAGCGCCCGGTGCACACCCTGAGCGTGGGCGAGATGCAGCGGGTCGAGATCATCCGCGCCTTGTTGACCGAACCCAAGTTGTTGATCCTGGACGAGCCCACTTCGGTGCTGACACCGCAAGCCGTGGACAAGTTGTTTTTGGTGCTGCACCAACTGGTCAGCCAGGGGGTGAGCATTTTGTACATCTCGCACAAGCTGCATGAGATTCGCGCGCTGTGCAGCGCCTGCACCGTGCTGCGCGGCGGCAAGCTGACGGGTGTGTGCGATCCGCGCGAAGAAACCAACGCCAGTTTGAGCCGCCTCATGATTGGCGCCGAGCCCCCCGCTTTGCAGCATGTGGCACGCGAGCCGGGTGCGGTGGTGTTGGCAGTGCGGGGCCTGAGCCTGACGCGCCAAGACCCGTTTGGGGTGGACCTCGACGGCATGGATTTGCAGGTGCGCGCGGGCGAGGTGGTGGGCCTGGCGGGTGTCTCGGGCAATGGCCAAAAAGAGCTGCTGTGGGCCTTGTCGGGTGAAGACACCCGGGCGGGCGTGCAGTGCGGCGCGGCCAGCGTCAGCTTGTTTGGCCAGCCGGTGGCGGCTTGGGGTCCGGCGGCGCGCCGCCAAATGGGCCTGCACTTTGTGCCCGAAGAACGGCTGGGGCGGGGCGCTGTGCCATCGCTCAGCCTGTCGCAAAACCTGCTGCTCACGCGCAGCGAAGCCGTGGGCGCGGGCGGCTGGTTGCGCATGGGCGCGCTGGCCGATCAGGCGCGCGGCATCATCGAGCGCTTCAAGGTCAAGGCCTCAGGGCCAGAAGCTGCCGCGCAATCGCTGTCGGGCGGCAATTTGCAAAAGTTCATTGTGGGGCGCGAGATCAGCGCGTCGCCCAAGCTGCTCATCGTCTCGCAACCCACCTGGGGCGTGGACGTGGGTGCGGCCGCGCAAATTCGCGCCGAGATCTTGGCGCTGCGCGACGCGGGTTGTGCGGTGCTGGTGGTGAGCGAAGAGCTGGACGAGTTGTTTGAGTTGTCGGACCGCATGCATGTGATCGCCAAGGGCCGTTTGTCGCCCTCGGTGGCGCGCACCGAGGCCACGGTGGAACGCCTGGGCGAGTGGATGAGTGGCCTGTGGCCCGACGCCGCCCCAGCCCAGGGCCAAGCCCAGGAGGCACAGCATGCTCAAGCTTGAAATGCGGCCCCAGGCCTCGCCCCTGTGGACCTATGCTTCGCCTGTGTTGGCGCTGGTGCTCACGGTGCTGCTGGGTGTGGCGCTGTTCATGGCGCTGGGCAAAGACCCGGTGCGCGGGCTGCAAATGTTCTTTTGGGAGCCCATCAAAACCAGCTACGCCTTGGGCGAGTTGATGGTCAAGGCCACGCCGCTCTTGATCATCGCTTTGGGTTTGTCCGTGTGCTTCAGGTCCAACGTCTGGAACATCGGGGCCGAGGGGCAGTTTGTCATGGGTGCGGTGTGCGCCGGGGGTGTGGCCTTGCTGGCGGACAAAGACACGGGCCGCTGGATCGTGTTGGCGGTGTTGCTGGCGGGTGTTTGGGGCGGCATGTTGTGGGCGGGCATCACGGCGTTTTTGCGCGACCGTTTCAATGCCAACGAGATTTTGGTCAGCCTGATGCTGGTGTATGTGGCGGGCATGGTGCTGAGCTATTTGGTTTACGGCCCCTGGAAAGACCCGGCGGGTTTTAATTTTCCGCAGTCCAAAACCTTTGAAAAGGCCACGCAGATTCCGCGTTTGATGGACGGCTCGCGTGTCAGCGTGGGCCTGCTGTTGGGGCTGCTTGGGGCGGCTTTGTTGTGGGTCTTTTTGTTCCGCACCCGCGCTGGGTTTGCCCAGCAAGTGGGCGGCTTGGCCCCGGCGGCGGCGCGCTATGCCGGCTTTTCCTCGCGCAAGGCGCTGTGGGTGGCGCTGCTGGTCTCGGGTGGGGCGGCGGGTTTGGCGGGCGCTTTGGAGGTGGCCGGGCCGATTGGCCAGCTCACGCCCTATGTGCCAGCGGGCTATGGGTTTGCGGCCATCATCGTGGCCTTTGTGGGGCGCTTGCACCCGGCGGGCATGGTCTTGTCGGCGGTGCTGATGAGCATGTTTTACATCGGCGGCGAGTTGGCGCAATCGCGCTTGGGCCTGCCCAAGTCCATCACCGGCGTGTTCCAGGGTTTGCTGCTGTTTTGTTTGCTGGCGTGTGACACCTTGGTGGCCTACCGCTTGCGCTGGGTGGCTGCCAACGGGGCAGCGCCAAAGACAGGAGGCCTGTGATGGAGTCGTATGCATTGCTGATCGCCGCCACCTTGAACGCTGGCACCGTGCTGGCGCTGGCCGCTTTGGGTTTGCTGATCAATGAAAAAGCCGGGGTGGTGAACCTGGGCGCCGAGGGCCTGATGCTGTGCGCGGCCATTGCGGGCTTTGCCTGCGTGGTGCACACCGGCAACGACTGGCTGGGCTTTGCAGCGGGCATGGGCGCGGGTGCGGTGCTGGCCGCCATTTTCGGTGTGCTGGTGATTTGGCTGAACACCAACCAATACGCAACGGGTTTGGCGCTGAGTTTGTTTGGCGTGGGCTTTTCTGCTTTTGTGGGCATTGGCTACGTCAAGGAAAAGCTGCCCGAGCGGCCTCAATTTGCCATTCCTGGGCTGGCCGACATTCCGCTGTTGGGGCCTGCTTTGTTCAAACAGCACCCGCTGGTGTACGGCGCCATGCTGCTGGTGGTGGCCCTGATTTGGTTCTTGTACAAAAGCCGCACCGGTTTGGTGCTGCGCGCCGTGGGCGAGTCGCCTGCCTCGGCCCATGCCTTGGGCTACCCGGTGCGCCGCATCCGCTTGGCGGCGGTGGTGGCGGGCGGGGCTTTGTGTGGCCTGGCCGGGGCCTACATCTCGGTGATCTACACCCCGCTGTGGGTCGAGGGCATGGTGGCGGGCAAGGGCTGGATCGCGCTGGCCTTGACCACCTTTGCCACCTGGCGACCGGCACGCGTATTGCTTGGTGCTTACCTGTTTGGCGGCGTGACCATGCTGCAGTTCCATTTGCAGGGTGTGGGCGTGCAAGTGCCCAGCCAGTTGCTCTCGGCGCTGCCCTACATCGCCACCATCGTGGTGCTGGCCCTGATCTCGCGCAACCCGACCTGGATTCGCGTGAACATGCCTGCATCGCTAGGCAAGCCGTTTTACCCCGGTTCATAATTGCTTTTTTTCAACCCCTGTAACCCTGTTCCAAAGGACCCGACATGACAGACCTCTCCAAGCGCTCCATCGTCAAGATGGTGGCCCTGACCGTTGTGGCCGCCGCCGCACTGGTTGGCTGTGGCAAAAAAGAAGAAGCCCCCAAGGCCGAGGCCCCAGCGGCTGCGCCCGCCAAGCCCGAGCCCCTGAAGATCGCGTTTGCCTATGTGGGCCCTGTGGGCGACGGCGGCTGGACCTTTGCACACGACAACGGCCGCAAGGAAATCGAAAAAGCCTTTGGTGACAAAGTGGTCACCACCTTCGTTGAAAAAGTGCCAGAAAGCGCTGACGCTGAGCGCGTGATCCGTGACATGGCGGCCCAGGGCAACAAACTGATTTTTGGCACCACCTTCGGTTACATGGAGCCCATGCTCAAAGTCGCGGCGGACAACAAAGAAGTCAAGTTTGAGCACGCCACCGGCTACAAAACCGCCGAAAACATGCGCACCTACGACAGCCGCACCTACGAAGGCGCGTACATGGCGGGCGTGATCGCGGGCAAGATGACCAAGACCAACGTCTTGGGCGTGGTGGCTTCGATCCCAATCCCTGAAGTGGTGCGCAACATCAACAGCTTCACCATGGGTGCGCAATCGGTCAACCCCAAGGTCAAGACCAAGGTGGTCTGGGTCAACGAGTGGTTCAACCCACCGAAAGAAACCGAAGCGGCCACCTCGCTCATCAACGGTGGCGCGGACGTGCTGATGCAAAACACCGACTCCTCGGCCGTGTTGCAGACCGCCGAAAAAATGGGCAAACGCGCCTTTGGCTGGGATTCGGACATGACCGCCTACGGCCCCAAGGCCCACCTGGGTTCGGCTGTGATCAACTGGGGCCCTTACTACGTCAAGGCCGTGGGTGAAGCCCTCGAAGGCAAGTGGAGCACCGGCTCGAGCTGGTGGGGCGTGAAAGAAGGCGCGATCGAGATGGTCAACGTGGCCGCTGATGTGCCAGAAGACACCAAAAAGCGCATCGACGAAATCAATGCGGGCTTGAAAGACGGCAGCTTCTCCATCTGGAAAGGCCCGATCGTGGACCAGGCCGGTAAAGAAATGCTGGCCAAAGATGTGGTCGCCGACGACAAATTTTTGGGCGGCGTGATGTTCTACGTCAAGGGCGTGGAAGGCAAGATTCCAGGCAAGTGAATTGGGTTGAGACTGGTCGTTCGCGACTTGTCGTGAATCCATCTCCCAACTGTTTGAAGGCCGCCTGACGCAAGTCAGGCGGCTTTTTTTAATCCTTCTGGCCCCTTGGTGACGGCAAAGCCCAAGAGGTTTGATACGCTGGCATCGTTTCACACCCCGCAAAGGTCTCAGCGTTGTTCAAGCACCTCGAAGCTCCCGCCGCCGCTCGCAGAAGCTGGCGGCAAATCCTGTCTGACTTTGGCAGCACTTACGCCGCCAATGCCTTGATTGGTTTTATCTTTGCCGCCACCGGCCCGGTGGCCATCATTTTGTCGGTGGGCACGGGCGGTGGCTTGTCGCCCGAGGAGCTGGCGTCCTGGGTGTTCGGGGTGTTTTTTGTCAATGGTTTGGTGACTTTGCTGATGAGCTGGCGCTACACCACGCCCTTGGCCTTTGGCTGGACGATTCCCGGCACTGTGCTGGTCGGCCCGGCCTTGCAACACCTGAGTTTTGCCGAGGTGATTGGTGCTTTTTACGCAACCAGTGCATTGGTCTTGGTGCTGGGCCTGAGCGGCTGGGTCAAGCGCGTCATGGCGGCGCTGCCCATGCCGATTGTCATGGGCATGGTGGCCGGGGTGTTCTTGCGCTTTGGTTTGGACATTGTGCGGGCGCTGCAAAGCGATGTGGCGATTGCGGCCCCGATGGTGGCTGTGTTTTTGTTGCTCTCGGCCCGCGCCGATTGGGGCAAGCGCCTGCCGCCCGTGATCGGCGCTTTGTTGGTGGGCGCTTTGGCCGTGGCAGTGTCGGGCCGGCTGGACACCGCAGCGGTGGGCCAATTGACTTTGGCGCAGCCGGTCATCCAAGCCCCGGTGTGGTCGTTTGCGGCCATGTTGGAGTTGGTGCTGCCCTTGGCCATCACGGTGCTGGTGGTGCAAAACGGGCAGGGCGTGGCGGTGCTCAAAAACGCCGGGCACGCGCCGCCAGTGAACGCCATCGCCGTGGCCTGTGGCCTGGGCGCGGCCGTCAGCGCGGTGTTCGGTGCGGTCAGCACGTGCCTGACGGGTCCGACCAACGGCTTGCTCACCTCGTCTGGCGAAAAACCCCGCCACTACACCGGGGCGCTGATGTTTGGCGTGCTGGCCGTGCTGTTTGGCCTGATGGCCCCCACCTTCACTGGTTTGATGTTGGCCGCGCCCAAAGAATTCATCATGGTGCTGGGCGGCCTGGCCATGCTGCGTGTCTTGCAGGGCGCGTTTGTGGCCTCCTTCGGTGCGGGCAAGCACTCCCTGGGCGCATTGGTCAGCCTGTTGGTCACCGTGGCCGACATCGGCCTGTTCAACATTGGCGCGGCCTTTTGGGGCCTGGTCGCGGGTTTTGCGGTGTCGTGGTGGATGGAGCGGGGCGATTTTCAGACCCGCTGAAGCCGTTTGAAGCCACCCAATGCGCGCATGCATCCGTCAAAAAAGGTGCTTCTGTCGGTATTTGACGTCATCTCCGTCCTTTGGTGTAAAAAATGGGCTGTTCACGCTGTCTCCGGTGTAAGCTGTCAAAATGATTTCTGATGGCATCAAAATTAGCCAAATACCCAGACACCCGAGGGCCCCATGCTGGAACGCTTCATTCAAAACAAGAAACTCGATGCGGCCAAGCTGAGCGCCAAAAAGCTGCTCAGTGCCCGGGGCGAGGCCAATGCGCAAAGCATGGCCGTGAAGCTGATCGAGCATTACGAGCACTTGGACAAGCGCAGCCAGATTGATTTTTTCCATTTTCTGTCCAACCAGTTCAACCCCGACCCGGCCTTGGTGGTGGATGCGGCCCAGCGCTACAACACCGAGCGCAACGAGGCCAGCTTGATCCATTTGTTCCAGACCGTGGAGCCACCCCGGCAAGAGATGCTGCGGCGGGTGAACCGGGCACCTGCTGGCACGGCCACGATTTTGAAAATGCGCCAGACGCTGCTGTCCTACCTCAAGGACCATCCGGCTTTTCGTGCCACAGACGCGGACATGCACCATTTGCTCAGCTCCTGGTTCAACCCGGGCTTTTTGGAGTTGCACCAAATCACCTGGAACTCTTCCGCGCAATTGCTCGAAAAAATCATTGCACACGAATCGGTGCACGCCATCGATGGTTGGGACGACTTGCGCCGTCGCTTGCAACCGGACCGGCGCTGTTATGCGTTTTTTCACCCGCAGTTGCCCGGTGAGCCGCTGATTTTTGTCGAGGTGGCCTTGGTGCCGGGCATTGCCAAAGACGTGGCTGGTTTGATCAACAAACTGGCCCCGGTGGGCGAGGCCAAAAGTTTCAAGGCGGCGATTTTTTACTCCATCAGCAATTGCCAGCCGGGCCTCAAAGGGGTGTCATTGGGCAATTTTCTGATCAAGCGCGTGGCGCAAAAACTGATCGAGGAAGTGCCTTCTCTCAAAACCTTTTGCACCCTGTCGCCCATTCCGGGCTTTACCCAGTGGTTGGACGCGGGAGCGCCGCTGCCCGAAGAGCGCCTGAGCCCCACGCACACGCGCAAATGGCAAGAGGCCCAAAAAAGCCTGGCGCTGGGCAGCCTGACTTGGGCAGAGCGCCTGAAGGCGGGCTGGCGCCCTGAGCGCAGTGAGGCGGCCGAGCAAGCGGCACTCATGCGCCTTTGTGCGCTGTACCTGATGTACAAAACCCCCGAGTCGCGTGGCGATGCCGTGGGCAAGTTTCACCTCAGCAACGGCGCCACCTTGCACCAAATCAATTGGGCGGCCGACCTGTCCAAAAAAGGCCTGCAACAGTCGTGCGGCCTCATGGTCAATTACCTGTACGAGCTCGGCAAAGTGGAGGAGCAACACGAGGCTTTCAGCAACAAGACGGTCAGCTTTGCGCGTGGAGTAGAAAAGCTGGTGTAAGCCAAGCCCATACATCTGAACGCGCAACATGTCTAAGGGCCTCTTGAAACCTCTGAACGAAGCTGTCTGTGCCCTGCACGACCCGTCCGGCCAGCACGTGGGCAACTTCAAGTGGATACAAGGCGCATGGAAGTTCAAGGCCATCGGCTATGGCCCTGCAGGCCAAGTCATGCCAGGCCATGGGCCTTTGACGGCATGGCACAACACCTGTTTTACGCACCTTGACGAAGCCACCATTCGAGCCCAATTTTTTAAGGATTGACCATGTTCAAAGTCCACGCCGTTGCTGCTGACCGTTTGCCCGAGTTGCTGCGCGCCATGCCCAAGGCCGAGCTGCACATCCACATCGAAGGCTCTTTGGAGCCTGAGCTGATCTTTGCGCTGGCCCAGCGCAACAGCGTGCAGCTGCCCTATGCCGATGTGGCGGCTTTGCGCGGCGCTTATGCCTTCACCAACTTGCAAAGTTTTTTGGACTTGTACTACGCCGGGGCCAGCGTGCTGCTGCACGAACAAGACTTCTACGACATGGCTTGGGCCTACTTTGAAAAAGCCGCTGCCGACCATGTGGTGCGGGCCGAGCTGTTTTTTGACCCGCAGACCCACACCGCACGCGGCGTGGCCATGGGCGCGGTCATCGAAGGCCTGCACCGTGCTTGCCGCGATGCGCAGGCGCAATTGGGCATCAGCGCCGATTTGATCTTGTGCTTTTTGCGCCACCTGTCAGAAGAAGACGCGCTCGCCACACTGGAAGAAGCCATGCCCTGGCGCGAACACTTCATCGGTGTGGGGCTGGACTCCAGCGAGCTGGGTCACCCCCCCGAAAAGTTCACCCACGCCTTTGCCCGTGCCCGCGAGTTGGGCTTGCACGTCGTAGCCCATGCGGGTGAAGAAGGCCCGCCTGCTTACATCTGGAGCGCCCTCGATGTGTTGAAGGTCGAGCGCATCGACCACGGCGTGCAAGCCATCCACGATGCGGCCTTGATGCAGCGCCTGGCCAACAGCCACATGCCCCTGACCGTGTGCCCGCTGTCCAACCTCAAGCTGTGCGTGTTCCAAAATCTGGCCGACCACAACCTGGGCCAGATGCTCGATGCGGGGCTGTGCGTGACGATCAATTCGGACGACCCGGCCTACTTTGGTGGCTATTTGAACGACAACTATGTGCAGACCTTTGCCGCGCTGCACCTGAACGCCCAACAAGCCTACAAGCTGGCGGCCAACAGCATCGAGGCGAGCTTTGCGCCCGAGGCGGACAAGCACCGCTGGATGCATGAATTGAAAGCGTGTTTTCAGGGGTTTGCGGAGCAGGATTGAGGTTTTTGCCTGCCAAAATGACGCGATGCTCCAGCAAGAATCCCAGCACACCGAATGGAAAGAAACTTGGTGCGTTGACTACCTGCGCTGGTTGTTCGGCTTTGCCAATGCGCAAGGCGGCCGCTTGCTGCTGGGCGTGAATGACAAGGGTCAAGTGGTCGGCTTGCCTGATGCAGCCAAGCTGCTGGAAGACTTGCCCAACAAGGCTCGTGACTTGCTGGGCATTGTGGTGGACGTGAAGCTGCACACCGAAGCTGACCTGCCGTATTTGGAGCTGGCGGTGCAGGCTTATCCCAACCCGATCAGCTACCGGGGCCACCACTTCATGCGCAGCGGCAGCACGCTGCAAGAGCTCAAAGGCGCGGCGCTGGACCGCTTTTTGTTGGGTCGCCATGGCAGAACGTGGGACGGCGTGCCGCTGCCCCAAGTTCAGCCTGGACCATGTCGGCCCCGGCCATGGCGCGGTTTCGCCAGTTGGCCCAGCTTGCGGCTTGTGCGGCGGCGGCTTTGCCCAAGCCTTTGCTGCGCTATGACCCGTATGACATGTGGCTGGAGTTCCCGTTTGACCCTGCGTATTTGAGGGCGCTCAGGGTGGGGCAGGGCAAAGCGAACGAGCCGCCCCCGAAGTCACCGAACAAGTCACCGAACAAGTCACCCCCGAAGTCACCCTCGAAGTGGGGCGCATGTTGAAACGCCTCAAGGGCGAGATGAGTCGCAGCGAATTGATGATCGCTTTGGGTCTGAAAGATGAGAAACATTTCCGCATTCATGACTTGCAAACAGCGTTGGCATTGGGCATGCTCGAGATGACGCTGCCCGATAAACCCAACAGCCGCTTGCCAAAATACAGACTGACGCAAGCCGGTCATGGCTGGGTTGCCGGTCGGGGATAAAACATACCAAGAGGGGGCGTGATGCGTTTTGCATTTGTTTCAGATATCCATGGCAATTTGGCAGCGCTGGATGCCGTGATCGCCGACATGAAGCACCGACACATTCAGTGTGTCGTGAATTTGGGCGACAGCTTGAGTGGCCCTTTGCTGCCGCTTGAAACCGCCGACCGGCTTCAAAATTTGCCTTGGTTGCATGTTGCAGGTAACCACGAGCGCCAGGTGTTGTGCTTGCCGATTGAGCGTCAGAACTTGTCGGATGCGTACACATCGGGTCAATTGAACCCATTCGTCAAAAATTGGTTGACCTCGCACGCCGACCCGGCAGACCCCAGGCTGCACACGGCACAAATTTGGCCTGAACAATTGGGCCATGACGTGGCGCTGTGCCATGGCAGTCCTCGCAGCGACATCGAATATTTGCTGGAGACACCCGAAGGCGAGTCGGCCCGGTTGGCAAGCGCGGCAGAGATTGAAGAGCGTTTGGAAGGACGAATACCTGAACACATCAGCTTGCTGGCCTGTGGGCACAGCCACGTAGCACGGGCGGTTCGTTTCAGTTCAAAGTTGCTCATCGTCAACCCGGGCAGTGTGGGTTTACCGGCTTACGATGACGACCATCCATATCCTTTTTCCAAATTCCATCGCATAGAAAACGGCAGCCCCGATGCGCGTTATGCGGTGGTCGAAAAATCCGATGGGTCATGGCGTTGTGAGTTCATCAGCGTGCCCTATGACCACGAAGCCATGGCGCTTTTGGCCGAAAAGCGTGACCGGCCCGATTGGGCGCATGCTTTGAGAACCGGGTGGATGCCATGAATTTTTGCGATAGACTCCAAACCATGTTGAATTCTTTTGTGCTCATCTCTCTTGCGGACATCGCTGGCGCTGCATCCGTGCGCGGCAGGTCTTCATGGGTTTGTTTGCACAAGCAGTTCAACATCATGACCACCACAACCAACGCGGCCACCTGAGTTCGCGCGGGTGGCCTTACTGGCTGCCCCCTGGTGGATTTCCAAACAAACCAGCCCCGGCAGCTGGATTCAACTGTTTGGAGATTTGCATGTTTCAAAATTCTTGTCTTTCTGTATCACCTGATGCCTCGGATGCAGCGTGTCTTGGCGCTTTGCGTGTGGGCTTGATCGGCACGGGTGTGGTGGGCTCAGGCACCTGCCAGGTGCTCCAACGCAATGCCGAGTTGATTGCTCAGCGTGCCGGGCGGCCCATCCGCTTGGTCATGGCCACCGCGCGCAACTTGCACAAGGCCGCCCAGGTGGTGGGGCCGGGTGTGGCCCTGGTGAGTGACCCTTGGGTGTTGGTGCGCCACCCGGGCATCGATGTGGTGGTGGAAGTCATGGGCGGTGTGGGGCTGGCCAAAGACCTGGTGCTGGAGGCCATTGCCCAAGGCAAGCATGTGGTCACGGCCAACAAGGCTTTGCTGGCCGAGCATGGGGCCGAAATTTTTGCCGCTGCCGACGCCTGTGGTGTGGTGGTGGCTTATGAGGCCGCAGTGGCGGTGAGCATCCCCATCATCAAGGCATTGCGTGAGGGCTTGGCGGCCAACCGCATCCACGAGCTGGTGGGCATTGTCAACGGCACAAGCAATTTCATCCTGACCAAAATGCAGGATGAAGGCTTGAGCTTTGCAGCGGCCGTGCGCCTGGCCACCGAGTTGGGTTACGCCGAGGCCGATCCGTCATTCGATGTGGAGGGCATCGATGCCGCCCACAAAACCGCCTTGCTGGCGGCGAATGCTTTTGGGGCCGATGTGCCCTTTGCCCGGGTGCATGCACAAGGCATCACGGCTTTGGACCCCTGGGACATGGTGTGCGCCGAAGCCCTGGGTTACCGCATCAAATTGCTGGGCATTGCCCGGCAGTGTGCCGATGCCATCGAGGTGCGTGTGCATCCAACCCTGGTGCCGCAGGCGCATTGGCTGGCGCAGGTGCAGGGTTCGATGAACGGCATCTGGGTGAGCGCCGATGCGGCAGGGCCGACTTTTCACTACGGCGCTGGTGCGGGCTCGCAGACCACGGCCTCTGCCGTGGTGGCTGATTTGATCGATGTGGCCCGCTGTGGTGCCGCGGGTGACGCCGGGCGCGCGGCTTTGCGCGTGCCGCACCGATCGGTGCAACCGGCAGCGCTCAGGCGCTGGCCCGTCATGCCCATAGGCCAGGTGACCTCCAGGCATTACCTGAGGTTTGAGCTGGGCGGGCACCCAGCGCTTGAGGCCGAATGGCCCAGTTGGCTGCAGGCCCATGGCGTGGAGCTGCAACACATGGCGCAAGTGACGCATCCCGAACAAGCGCATCGAAAGGCCTGGGTGGGCTTGACGGCAAGTATGCGGGGTGATGACTTGACCCGCGCTTTGGCCTCGCTGTCAGAGCAGACAGGAGGCCCCGCTGCCGCTGCAGTTCTTCGGGTGGAAGATTTGGCTTGACGTGTTTTTGTTGCAAAGAAAACGGCCAAAAGCTCAAATGAAGAGCTGTTCACCCTGCAACAAAGTCTTGATCAAGCGGCATATTTGAGCTTGGGGTCGTCGAAGCAGGAGCGCACGCGCTCGGGATTGTTTTGCAACATGTTCATGTGGGCGGTGGTGACTTGTCTGAGCTTGTCCTTGGTGCGCACTTGCACCTGTGAGCCCAGCGCGTGCTTGAGAGCGGCGTTCAGGCGCTCATCGGTGTTGATCACGGCTGTCTCATCTCCCCAGTGAAGCTCTGCGTCCTCGGCACGGGCCCGATTGGCAATGGCCGACTAATCCTGCTTGAGCCACTGCTGTAAAGCCTCTGTGCGTTGTTCGTAGGTTTTTTGATGGGGCGCTGCGGCGTAAAGCCCCAGCGCTTGAGGTACTTGCCCATGGTGCGAATTGGCAAGTCAATGTCAAACGCCTGCTTGACCAGCAGCATCACCGTGGCGCGGCTTCACAGGGTAAATTCCAGCTTTGCGCCTTTCGTGTTGGGCCTGGTGCGACAGCCTTCTGCCGTCTCCTTTGTCCATGGAACACGCATGGGGTTGCGTCTGAAATTTCAAGGCTTATTTGCCGGGCCTATAGGTTCATCTAGGGAGGGTTTTGAAATGGCCACTGCAGAGAAATCAAAAAGCCATCTGTGAGTGTCAGATTTTTTGAAGACCGGGTCGGCCAAAACGGGGGAAATCGTTGTTTGGTCTCGAACTCGGGTGACCCAGCTTGGAGGCATGGGCTGCCCAATATCTGGTTCATAATTGGCTCATTAGTTCTCATTTTTTATCTGTCGGCCACAGACCGAGCTTGGAGCTCAAATTGCCAAGGTATGGGCCCAAGCTCGGGCACTTGGGCTTTCAGGCCAATCTGAAACTGCCGGGTCATTGACTGAACCCTCTGCCTCTGGCCAGGTCCGGCCTTTTCATCACTTTTTTTAGAAAGCATCTTCATGCCCCGTCTGAACGATGTTCGCGGCCTGCCCACCACAGGTCTGAACGCCGAGCAACTGCTGCACTACGAGAGTCTGCTCGTCGACATCTACACCTACCGTCCCGGCGTGCAGGCGCGCGTCGATGCCTTGCTGCACCAGTCGCCCGACTTTGTCATGGGCCATGTGCTGCGCGGCTATGCGCTCATGACCGATGGCCTGCGCTCAGGCGTGCCCGAGGCGCGCCGTTACCTGGCACAGGCGCAGCAACTCGCCGCTGGTGGCACCGAGCGCGAGCGATTGCACATTCAGACCTTGCAGGCTTGGGTCGACGGCCGCGGCGCCGACCGGCTGCAGGCGCTGGAGAGCATTCTGGCGCGTTGGCCACTGGACCTGCTGGCCTACCGCCAGCTCACGGCCATGCTCTTTTGGACCGGCGACAAGCGAAGGCAGCTGGCTAGCGCCATGCAGGCCGTCCCGCATTGGCAGCCCGATGTGCCCGGATTCGCTCTGACTCTGGGCCCTCTGGCCTTTGCCCTGGAAGAAGACGGCCGCTACGCGCTGGCCGAGACCCATGCCCAGCAGGCCTTGGCCTACCACGATGCCGACCTGTGGGCCTTACACGCCTTGGCCCATGTCTACGAAATGCAGGGCCGCGTGCGCGAAGGCGATGCGACCCTGAGCGCTGTGGCCCCCCGACTCAAGGACTTCAACCTGTTTCGCGGCCATGTGTGGTGGCACCTGGCCTTGTTTCGCATGGCGCAGGGCCGTATGGACGAGGTGCTGGACCTGCTGGACCGCGAAATCCTGCCCGCAACCAGCATGTTTTATCTGGACATCCAGAACGCAGCTTCACTGCTTGCGCGCTTAGAGATTCAAGGCGTGAACGTGGGCGAGCGCTGGGAGCGCGTGGCCGACTCGGCCGAGCAGACCCTGGGGCAGCACCTGGTGGTGTTCACCGCGCCTCACCAAGCGATGGCCCTGGCCCGCAGTGGGCGGCGCCAGGCGCTGGCGCAGGCGCTCAAAGGCTTCCAAGACGATGCGCAGGCGGGCGTGGAGCAGGCCCAGACTGGCGCTGCTGTCTCGGCCGCCTTGGCCTTGTATGGTACGGGCGAGTACGCCAAATTTTTGGACCTGATGCGCGTGCTGCGCTATGAAGCGGCCAGCCTGGGTGCCAGCCATGCGCAACAGGACCTGTATTTCCAGCTCATGGTCGACGCGGCGCTGCGCATCGACGAGCTGCCACTGGCCCGTAGCCTGCTGAAGGAGCGCTTGGTGAAGCATTTTTCCGATGCTGTCGGTTGGCAGCGCTACCAAGAGATGGCCGGGCTCATCGATGCTGCGAGCGATCCGCAGAGCTTGCGTCGCTTGCTGCGTACTGGCTTGCCACAGTGAGTCACGAAGAGAACGGCAGCCCCGATGCGCGTTATGCGGTGGTCGAAAAATCCGATGGGTCATGGCGTTGTGAGTTGATCAGCGTGCCCTATGACCACGAAGCCATGGCGCTTTTGGCAGAAAAGCGAGACCGTCCCGATTGGGCGCATGCTTTGAGAACCGGGTGGATGCCCAGGGGTTGAATTGAGGAGGACCGATCATGTTGTTTGCCGTTCTATTCACCGACCGACCCGGTCAAGGCGCTTTGCGCGCCACACATTTGCAAGCCCACATTGATTGGGTGGCTGCACATCAGGTGCAAGTGCGCGTGGCGGGCAGTTTGCGCGAGCAGCTTGGGCAGGTGCCCCAAGGTGGCTTGTGGATCGTGGAGTCCGAGTCCAAAGAAAGTGTCCATCAACTGATGCAGACCGACCCCTTCTGGACTTGCGGGTTGCGCCAGAGCGTGGAGGTTTTGCATTGGAGCAAAGCGCTGGACCAGCAGGTGCTGGTCTGAGGTCTTGACAAGCAAAAGGCTAGAACAAGGCCTGCTTGCGGCAGTTAGAATCTGCCCCGAAGCCCGCTGCCCCGGCGGGCTTCGTTTTTTCAATTTTCGGGGCCATGTAGAGGACTACCATGTATAAAAACCTCGCTGCCACGCTCGTGGCCGCCTGCTTTTTTGTTTCGGCCGCACAGGCCCAAATCTCAGCACCAACACCCAAACCATCCACCGAGCCCATCAAGGCCGGTTTTGTCTATGTCTCGCCCATCACCGAGGCGGACAAGCACCGCTGGATGCATGAATTGAAAGCGTGTTTTCAGGGGTTTGCGGAGCAGGATTGAGGGGTAAATCCTCTAAGCTTTCGGGTTGTCGTCTGGCATACTTTTATCTAGCCGTTTTTTAGGCGGCGCGGTTCCCAACGAATACATGACCCCCACAAAAATAACCCTCTCCCAGCTCGAAAGCTTCCTGTTCAAGTCTGCCGACATCCTGCGCGGCAAGATGGATGCATCCGAATACAAAGAATTCATTTTCGGCATGCTGTTTTTGAAGCGCTTGTCGGATGAGTTTGACCTTAAGCGCGCACAAATCAAGAAAGACTTCGCCCATTTGCTCGACCAGCCGGATATTCTCAAAGAGCTGCTGGAAGACAAAACCACGTATGGCGAAACTTTCTACGTCCCTAAACGCGCCCGCTGGAGCGAGTCATGGCTGGACGAAGACGGCAACGAAGTACCCGCCATCAAAGACCTCAAGCACGGCATCGGCAACATGCTCAACAAAGCCATTGCAGCGGTGGAGGATGAAAACGATGCGCTCAATGGCGTGCTCAAAAGCAACATCGACTTCAATGCCGTCAAAGGCAAAAACAAGGTCCCCAATGAAAAGTGGAAAGAACTACTGGACCACTTCAGCCAGCCGCACTTTGTGCTGGTCAATGACAACTTTGAATTCCCTGACCTGCTGGGCGCGGCCTATGAATACCTGATCAAGTTCTTTGCCGACAGCGCAGGCAAAAAAGGCGGCGAGTTCTACACCCCTGCCGAAGTGGTGCGTTTGCTGGTCCAAATCACCAAGCCGCAGGCGGGCCATGAAATTTACGACCCCACGGTGGGCTCGGGTGGCTTCCTGATTCAGGCCCACCAATACGTCGAAGAGCAGGGGCAGAACCCCAACGATCTGGCCTTGTACGGCCAAGAGGTCAAAGGCGATGTGTGGTCGATCAGCGTGATGAACATGATCTTGCACAACGTCACCCGCTTCACCATTGAAAACGGCGACACGCTGGAAGACCCGCTCTTGCTCGATGGCAACAGCCTGCGCAAGTTTGACCGTGTGCTGGCCAACCCGCCGTTCTCACAAAACTACAACCGCGCCACGCTCAAACACCCCAGCCGCTTCCGCGAATGGTGCCCAGAGACAGGCAAAAAAGCCGACCTCATGTTTGTGCAGCACATGCTGGCCAGCCTCAAGCCTAATGGGCACATGGCCACTGTGATGCCTCATGGCGTGTTGTTCAGGGGTGGAAAAGAAAAGCTCATCCGCGAACTGCTGATCAACGACGACGTGATCGAAGCCATCATCAGCCTGCCGCCGGGTTTGTTTTACGGCACGGGCATTCCAGCCTGTGTGATTGTCATCAACAAAAACAAGCCCGACAGCCTGAAGGACAAAGTCTTCTTCATCAACGCCGACCGCGAATACGCCGAAGGCAAAAACCAGAACAAGCTACGCCCCGAAGACATCGAAAAAATCGACTACGTGCTCACCCACAAGCTGCTGCTGCCCAAGTACAGCCGGCTGGTGGACAAAACCACCATCGTGGACGAGCACGACTTCAACCTCAACATCCGCCGCTATGTGGACAACACCCCTGCGCCCGAGCCCGAAGACGTGCAAGCCCACTTGTTGGGCGGTTTGCCTGACAACGAAGTCCATGGCGCACGCGTGCAAAGCGCGCTCCAACAGTTTGGCCTGAGCACCAACACCTTGTTTGCCCCTGCCCGTGCAGGGTATTGGGCCTTTGCAGACAGCATGGCCAGCCTTGCCGACATCAAAGCCCAGGTGGACGGGCAAGCGCCCGTCAAGACCACCATGGACCGGCACAGCGATGCACTGGCCGCGTGGTGGCAAGTGGCGCAAAACGACTTTGCGCAACTGCGCAGCGGCAAAAAAATGCCCGATGTGCGCCAAGAACTGCTCAGCACCCTCAAGGGCAAGCTCATGCCGCTGGCCGTGCTGGACGAATACAAAAGCGCTGGCGTGTTCGTCAACTGGTGGCAACAGATCCGCTACGACCTTAAAACCGTGGTGTCTACCGGTTGGCACCACAGCCTGATCCCCGACAGCTACTTGATTACGGCGTACTTTCAACAAGAAGCCGACGGTCTGACATTGCTGGAGGCCAAACTGTCTGAAGCCCAAGGCGAACTGGCTGAGGCTGTAGAAGCCGCGCAAGAAGCTGTTGATTACGAGCCCGAAGAAGACGAAACCGTTAACGCCGCCGCCATCAAAAAAGCATTGAAAGAAGCGCTGGATGACTTGGAGGGCAGCCAAGGCGCCAGCGCCACCAAAGAGCGCGAATTGTTGAAGCGCCACGACCAAGCCATTGCCAAGCTGGAAAAAACCATCAAGGAAGTCAAAACCACCCTCAAGGTGCTGGGCGATGAGTTGGAATTCAAAATCTTGCTCAAGCGCCAGGGCGCAGACGAGGTGAAGGCCGAAAATCAGCAACTGCTGGATACCATCAAGGCCCAGCTGGCCACGCTGAGCGAAGTCAAGAAAGACGAGAAAAAACAAATCAACGCACTGCGCAAAGACCAGACGGCACTGACCGCCCGCATCCAGCGCGCCGACCAGGTGCTGGCCGACATTGGTGGGCAGCTGACCGACGAACAGGCCAAAACGCTGATCCTGAAAAAGCTACACGACCTGGCCACGGCAGAGTTGCACCGCTACTTGAACTCCGAAAAGCGCCAGATGATTGCCGCGCTGGAAAATCTTTGGAACAAATATGCCGTGTCGAGCAAAGCGCTGGAAGATGAACGCAGCAAGACCCTGAAAACCTTGGATGCGTTCATGGCTGGCTTGGGGTATTTGAAATGAGTTCAGTGTCTGGTTGGGCTCCTAGGCGGCTCACTGAGCTTGCCGAGTACATCAATGGCTATGCATTCAAACCCGAGGATTGGGGTAAGGATGGGTTGCCGATCATTCGAATTGAGCAACTCAAAAATCCTCTTGCATCAACAGACTTTTTCTCTGGAAAAATTCCTGAGAAATTGGTAATTCAAAACGGCGATTTACTTTTTTCTTGGAGTGCGTCGCTCTTCCTAAAAATTTGGCAGCACGGTACAGCCGCACTCAATCAGCATTTGTTCAAGGTGGTTGAAAAAGAAGGCGTGGATCGTTTTTTCTTGAAGGCTTTTATTGAGTTTTTCCTGCCAGAGTTAACGGCTGCTTCGCATGGTTCAACCATGAAGCACATTACCCGTAAAGAGTTGGAGCGTTTTAGCGCCCTGTTTCCAGCTTCCTTGGATGAACAAAAAAAGATTGCGCAGATCCTTTTGACCGTCGATCAAGCCATCGAACAAACCGAAGCCCTGATCGCCAAACAGCAGCGCATCAAAACCGGCCTGATGCAAGACCTGCTGACACGCGGCATCGATGAACATGGCCAACTGCGCACCGAGCAAACCCACGCTTTCAAAGATTCTCCGCTGGGGCGGATTCCGGTGGAGTGGGGAGTTCAAATCTTGGAATCTGTTTCGGAATTTGTCACAAGTGGTTCGCGTGGATGGGCTCAGTACTATTCAACTGAGGGTGCGCTTTTTCTGCGCATTGGGAATCTGACACGAAAACACATCAACATGCGCTTTGACGATGTGATTCGAGTGAGTCCACCCGCGTCTTCGGAAGGTGAAAGAACTGCGGTCAAAAAAGATGATTTGCTGATTTCGATCACTGCTGATCTTGGGATTGTTGCGGTTATTCCAGATGGGTTCGAGACTGCATACGTCAATCAACACATTGCCTTAACCCGTCTGGATAATTCCCGGGCCTATGCCCGATTTGTTGGGTGGTTTTTGAATGGTCAATTGGGGCAGGCCCAGTTTGATAAATTGAACGAATCTGGAGCGAAAGCTGGCCTGAATTTGCCGTCTATTAAAAATCTACAGATACCCGTGCCTTCACTGGATGAGCAGGTAAAAATTGCCCAAGCAATTGATTCTGCAACCGGAAAAACGGATGAGTTTCATGCGCGTCTGGTCAAGTGTCAGTCTTTAAAGCGCGCCCTGATGCAAGACCTACTCACAGGCCGCAAGCGCGTTACTGACTTATTGAGCCCTGAGGTGTCTGCTTGATGGCGGCAGTAGATGAAAGCGCTGCGGTTATCGTGCGCTCTGTGCTTGACCTGACACACGAGGAGGCTCGTGCATTTTTTCTGAAGCAAGAAAGCTATTGCAATTTTGAGCTGCCTTCTTATTTCCAATTTTCGAAGATGCTTTTGAGCATCAGCAAAGTTTTGAAAGGCACAGATTTCAAAACCTTGTTGGCCGCAAATTGCAACCCAAGAGACTTTGATGATGTCAGTCATACCATTCTTCAGAACAAAGACGGACGGTATGGATGGCGATCAATGCAGTTGATCCATCCTGCCCTCTATGTGAGATTGGTGCATTTGATTACTGAAGAGCATGCGTGGGAAGCGATAGGACATCGATTTCAAAAATTTTTCGCCAATGAAAAAATAATCTGCTTGAGCTTGCCCGTTGAAAGCACTGCGGGTAAAGATAAAGCGGCGCAAATTCTTCAATGGTGGCAAGAGGTCGAGCAGCGCTCAATCGAGCTGGCGCTTGAATTCGAACATATCACGCATACGGATATCACTGATTGCTATGGCTCGATTTACACGCATTCTATTGCTTGGGCGGTGCATGGGAAAAAATTCATCAAGGATAAAGATCATCGACATGATTTGAGTTTGGTTGGAAATGCCATGGATGCATTGTTGCAAGACATGCAGCATGGCCAAACGAATGGAATTCCAGTCGGCTCTGTGTTGATGGATTTCATTTCTGAAATCGTATTGGGCTACGTGGACCTTGGCATCTCCAAGCGTATTAAGAATTTGGATATTGAAGATTACAAAATTCTTCGATACCGTGATGACTACCGGATCTTTGTCAACAACCCTTTGGAGGGTGAGGCGATTCTAAAAATCATTGCCGAAGTTCTGAGCGAACTTGGGCTCAAGTTGTCTTCTTCAAAGACGCGCTTATCGAATTTGGTCATCAGAGAATCTGTGAAGGCTGACAAGCTGTCATGGTTGAAATCCAAGCAGGGACACAACGGTCTTCAAAAGCACTTGATGTTGATACATGATCTTTCGGAAAGTCATCCAAACTCTGGCAGCTTAACGCGTGCTTTGTCAGATTTTCAGCGACGTATTGTGGGTAAAAAACTATCCGGCAGCAGTGTGCTACCGATGATCTCTATTGCTGTTGATATCGGCATGCGGAATCCCAAGGCACATCCCTTGATTGCGGCTATTTTGAGCAAGTTGCTTGCTTGTCTGGGGAGCGATACGTTGCGTACGGAGGTTTTTGGAAAAATCCGAAAACGATTTTCATCGGTGCCCAATACAGGATATTTGCAAATCTGGTTGCAGCGGATTTCTGTAACGTTTGATCAAGTCCTGCAGTTTGATGAGCCCTTGTGTCAATTGGTCGCTGGCCTTGATGTCGATCTTTGGAACAACGATTGGCTTGGCTCCACCAATTTGAAAGACCTGATCAAGCCGGAAAAGATTGTGAGTAAAAAAGCTCTGGCAGAAATGGAAGAAATTATTGCTAGCAACGAAATCCAGCTGTTTGATTACTGAGGCTAAGACGTATGGAATCCCAGCACACCGAATGGAAAGAGGTCTGGCGCGACGACTACCTGCGCTGGGTGTGCGGCTTTGCCAACGCGCAAGGCGGACGCTTGCTGCTGGGGGTGAACGACAAGGGGCAAGTGGTGGGTTTGCCCGACGCGGCCAAGCTGCTGGAAGACTTGCCCAATAAGGTGCGGGACTTGTTGGGCATTGTGGTGGACGTGAATCTGCACACCGAAGCTGACCTGCCGTATTTGGAGGTGGTGGTGCAGGCGTACCCCAACCCGATCAGCTACCGGGGCCATTACTACATGCGCAGCGGCAGCACGCTGCAAGAGCTCAAAGGTGCGGCGCTGGACCGTTTTTTGTTGGGTCGCCATGGTCGCACTTGGGACGGCGTGCCGCTGCCCCAGTTCAGTCTGGCCGATGTGTCGGCACCGGCCATGGCGCGGTTTCGACAGTTGGCCCAGCGCAGCGGTCGGCTCGATGCCGAGACGCTGGCCCATACCTCGGTGGACAGCGATGCCCATTTGCTGGACAAGTTGCGACTGAAAGAGGGCGCGTATTTCAAACGCGCAGCCGCCTTGTTGTTTGCGGCAGACCCCCAGCGTTTTGTGACCGGGGCGTTTGTGAAGGTGGGCTTTTTTGAGTCTGAGACTGAACTGCTGTACCACGACGAGGTGGAGGGCGACTTGTTTCACCAAGTCAAGAACACGCTGGACTTGTTGCTCACCAAGTACCTGAAGGCGGTCATTTCTTACGACGGCATTGTGCGGGTGGAGACCTTTCCGGTGCCGCGTGCGGCGCTGCGCGAAGCATTGCTGAACGCACTGGTGCACCGCGACTATGCGGTGACCGCGCCCGTGCAGATTCGGGTGTACGAAAACCGCTTGCGCATGTGGAACCCCGCTGTGCTGCCCGAGGGCTGGACCTTGGATACGCTGCTGGGCGCGCATTCGTCCAGCCCCTACAACCCGGCGATTGCGAATGTTTTTTTCAGGGCGGGCGAGATCGAGGCCTGGGGCCGTGGGGTGGAGCGGATTTTTGCGGCTTGCGAAGCGGCGGGTTCGCCCAAGCCAGTGCTGCGCTATGACCCGTATGACATGTGGCTGGAGTTTCCGTTTGATCCTGCGTATTTGAAGGCGCTGCGGACGGGACAGCGGCAGACCGAACAAGTCACCCCCGAAGTCGAGGCCCAAGTCGAGGCCCAAGTCGAGGCCCAAGTCGAACTGACTGCGACAGAACAGCTCATTTTGAAGGCCTGTGAGGGACAAGCCTCAACAGGTCAAGAACTGCTGGTCGCAGCAGGGTATAGCCAGCGAACAGGCAACTTCAAGCGTGCCATGGAGCGCTTGCTGTCACTGGGTTTGATGGCTTACACATTGCCGGACAAACCCAACAGCCGACTCCAAAAATACAAATTGACTGCCTTAGGGAGGCAGTGGCTCCACCACAAGAACAAGGTATGAACAAACTCAGTCAACAACAAATCAAGCTGGACGAGCGCAACCACGTTGAGCTGCCGCTGCTGGACCAACTCAAAGGTATGGGCTGGGAGGTGCTGGACTTATCGCAACAGCAAACCCCAGGCGAGACCCACCGCAGCAATTTGTCCGAGGTGCTGATGCAGCCTGTGCTGCGTGCGCAGCTCAAGGTGATTCAACCCTGGCTGCAAGACGACCAAGCCGACGAGGTGGTGCAGCAGCTGGCGGCATTGCCGGGTAGCAACTTGCTGCAAAACAACCAACATGTGTTCCGCTTGTTGACCGAAGGCACCAGCGTGAGCGAGAACCGCGCCACAGGCGCGAAAAGCCCCACCGTCAAGTTCATTGACTTCGACAAGGTCGAGAACAACCGTTTTATAGCGGTATGCCAGTTCAAGGTGCGCATTCGGGGCACTGAGCACCACATCATTCCAGACGTGGTGTTGTTTGTGAACGGCATTCCGGTGGTGGTGATCGAGGCCAAGTCGCCCAAGGTGAAAGACGCTTTGCCTGAGGCCATCGACCAGTTGATGCGCTACAGCGAGCAGCGTGGTGCCAAGGGTGAGGGCAGCGCGGCCTTGTTTGCGTTCAACCAATTCCTGGTGGTGACGTGCCGAAACGAGGCCAAGTTTGGCACCATCACCACGCACAACGAAAAGCACTTCTACCGTTGGGCAGACCCGTACCCGATGAAAATCGATGATTTGCGGCAAGGTGGCAGCAGCCCCAATGACCAGCAGCGGGTGGTGGCTGGCATGATGGCGCATACGAATTTGCTGAGCATCATCCGCACCTTCACCATTTTCAGCACCAGCGACAAAGGTGAATTGATCAAGGTGGTGGGCAGGCATCAGCAGTTCAAAGCTGTGAAGGAAGCCGTCAACCGCTTGTTAACGGGCCAAAACCCACACGCACGCAGTGGCATCATTTGGCACACACAAGGCAGCGGTAAGTCGCTGACCATGATGTTCATGGTGCGCGAGATGTACCGCCATGCAGCGCTGGTCAAGTGGAAAGTGATTTTTGTGACCGACCGCACCCAGCTGGAAGAGCAGCTGAGTGAGACCAGCCAAAGCATTGGCTTTCAGGTCAAGGTGGCCGACAGCATCAAAACGCTCAAGGAACTGCTGGCCAGCGAAGCGTCGGATCTGGTGATGGCGATGATTCACAAGTTCCGTGAAGCGGACCTGGAAGCCACCTTCCCTGAGCTGAACAAAAGCGCGCACATTTTGGTGATGACCGACGAGGCTCACCGTGCTCAATATTCCAAGCTGGCGGCTAATTTGGACAAAGGCATTCCGAATTGCACGCGGATTGGTTACACCGGCACGCCCATCGACAAGACTGAGAAGGTGTTTGGCGAGTACATCGACAAATACACGATGCGTGATGCCATTGAAGATGGCGTGACGCTGGAAATCGTCTACGAGGGCCGCACGCACAACGCCGAAGTCAAAGACAAGCCGGGTATGGATGCCAAGTTTGCCGACGTGTTCAGCGACTACCAAATCGATGAACGCTTGACGATTTTGGGTTTTGGCTCTCGCGCTGCTTATCTGGAAGCCGAAACCACCATTGAGGCCAAAGCGCAAGACATGGTCGCGCACTACCTGACGCATGTGTTTCCCAACGGGTACAAGGCGCAAATTGTGGCGTCCTCACGCGAGGCGGCGGTTCGCTACAAAACCCATGTGGATGCTGCCTTGCTGACTGCCGTGAAAGAGGCTGAGGAGCAACAGCCCCAGCCCATCAACTTGGCTGTTTTGAAGAAACTCAAAAGCGATGTGGTGATTTCGGGCAGCCACAACGATGAGTTACACCTTAAAGCCTTCACGGACAGCAGCAAACACGAAGCGACCATCAAGAGCTTCAAGTTGCCGTTTGACAAGGAAGACAACGGTGTTAGCGGCGATGTTGGCATCATCATCGTCAACAACATGCTGCTGACGGGTTTTGATGCGCCGATTGAACAAGTCATGTACCTAGACAAAGTGATCGTGGCGCATGGCCTGTTACAGGCCATTGCGCGGGTCAACCGTGTGGGTGGGAAAACCAAGGACAAGGGCTTTGTGGTGGACTACGTGGGCATTGGCCACCACCTGAAAAAAGCTCTGGATTCTTACGATGAACGCGAACAAAAAGAGCTGACGCAAGCCATCAGTTTTCCTGAAGACGAATTGCGCGAATTGCAGGCTAGCCATGCTGCCATCACGGCGTTTTTGGCCAAAAATGGCCTGTCTGATCTGGCTGACCACGATGCATTCTTTGACGTCTTTTACGACGAAGACCTGCGCTTTGAATTCATGGCGTTGTTCAAGGTGTTCACCAAAAACTTGAACTTGGTTTTCCCGGCCCGGCAAGCGCTGGACCATATGGGGGACTACAAGGCCTTGGTGGCGATCAATGAATTGGCAGCCAAACATTTCCGCGATGAGCGCTTGAGCATGAAGGGCATACCGCCCAAGCTGCGCCAGATCACGGACGCTTATCTGGTGTCGAAGGGCATTGATGTGATGGTCAAGCCGATTTCGATTTTGGATGAGGACTTTCAAAAAGAAGTCAAAAAACGCAATGGGATCAAGAGTAAAGCCGCCGCCATTGAGCACGCTGTGCGCAACCATTTGGATGTGGAGCTGAACGATGATCCCGAGTTGCAAGCTTCATTTGCAGACGCTTTGGCGCAGATATTTTTAGACTTTGCCCAGAATTGGGCCAAGATTTACGAGGCGCTGGAAAAGCTGCGCCAACGCATCGTGAGCGCCAGCCAAGAGCCCACTTATGGGCTGAGCAAGAAAAAGCAGATGCCGTTTTTCCGGATGCTGCGCAAAGAGATTTTTGGGGAGCTACCCGAGACCGATGGCCCGACGGCCATGGAAAAGCCGCCAGCTCATTTGGGCTGGACCGAAGAGAGTCAAATCAGTGCTTTGGTGGCGTTGACGCAGCATGTCTATGCGGAAATTGAAAGAGAACTCAAACTGACCGGATTTTGGGAAAGCATTCCTGCAAGAAACAAGCTTCAGGCCGATTTGCAGAAAACCCTGTTGCAGCCTGAATTCATGAAAATGCCCAACCTAGCACTCAATCGTAAACACATCATCAGCCGGATGATGGAGATTGCCGAGAGAAACAACGACCTGATTCAGTTCGCCAACGAATGAACCTGACTTACACCACTGTTCGTTCTGCCAAACGCAAGAAGCTCACGATCACGGTGGAGCGTGACAGTTCGATTCTTGTGCTGGCACCTGAAAGTGCGACAGACGAGGCCATTGATCGCGTCGTTCAGTCCAAGCGGCAATGGCTGTTTGAAAAATTGCAAAACGCACCGAAATACCAGGGCACTCATGCTCCAGGTAAAGAGGTCGTCAGCGGTGAGTCGGCGTTGTACTTGGGGCGCGAGTACAGGATCACTTTGACCGATGCATCTGATGCTCGGGTCGTTTTTGACCGTGCTTTTGTGATTCCGCAGGGTGACCGTCTGCAGACTCGGCAAGCTTTCAGAGATTGGTATCAGGCCCAAGCCCAAGAGGTGATTCTTCCGCGAGTGCAGCGTTTGGCGTTTGAGTTGGGGGTTGACCTGGCCGAGGCAGTCATCGTAGATGACCGTTTGCGTTGGGGGTCTTGCACGGCCAAAAACAACGTAAGGCTGAATTGGCGCTTGATCAAGGCTCCGATGTCGGTGATTGATTACGTCATCGTGCACGAGTTGGCGCACTTGCTGGAGAACAATCACACGCCTGCTTTTTGGAACATCGTTCGCGCCAAAGTGCCTGGTGCTGAAAAATCCAAAGCTTGGTTGAAAGAGCACGGGCAAATACTTGAAGAGGAAATTTGAGAGCTTGCGCTTGAGCTTGGTCGTTGCTGGTTAGAATCTGCCCCGAAGCCCGCCGCCCCGGCGGGCTTCGTTTTTTCAATTTTCGGGGCCATGTAGAGGACTACCATGTATAAAAACCTCGCTGCCACGCTCGTGGCCGCCTGCTTTTTTGTTTCGGCCGCACAGGCCCAAATCTCAGCACCAACACCCAAACCATCCACCGAGCCCATCAAGGCCGGCTTTGTCTATGTCTCGCCCATCACCGAGGCGGGCTGGACCAAGCAGCACGACGAGGGCCGCAAGGCGGTTGAGCGGGCTTTGGGCCAACAGGTCAAGACCACATGGGTGGCCGATGTGCCCGAGGGCGCTGACGCTGAGCGGGTCATCCGCGATTTGGCCCAACAGGGCCACCAGATCATTTTCACGCCCAGCTTTGGTTACATGGAGCCCACGCTCAAGGTGGCCAAAGAGTTTCCGAATGTGAAGTTCGAGTCGGTCACGGGTTTTAAGACAGCCCCCAACGTGGCCGCGTCGAACGCCCGTTATTACGAGGGCCGCTATTTGGCGGGCATTGCCGCTGGGCGCATGACCAAGTCCAACGTGGCGGGCTATGTGGCGGGTTTCCCGATTCCCGAGGTGTTGCAAGGCATCAACGCCTTCACTTTGGGCATGCGCTCGGTCAACCCCCAAGCCACTGTCAAAGTGGTTTGGCTCAACGCCTGGTTTGATCCCCCCAAAGAGCGCGAAGCGGCCATGGCCTTGTTCAACCAAGATGTGGATGTGATCGCGTTCCACACTGGCTCAACCGCCGTGATGGCCGCCGCCCAAGAGCGCGGCAAGATGGCGGTGGCTTACCACTCCGACATGCGCCAAATCGGTCCGGATGCGCAGATCATCGCGGTGACCCACCAGTGGGGCGATTACTACACCGCCAGAGTCAGGGCGGTCTTGTCTGGCAGCTGGACGACGGGCAGTGTGTGGGGCGGTATCCGTGACGGCATGATCCGCGTGGGCGAGTTTGGCCCCAAGGTGCCCAAGGCAGTGCAAGATGAAATTTTGGCCCAACAAAAGGCTGTGGGCTCAGGCCAATTGTTGCCCTTCGCAGGCCCGATCACCGACAACGAAGGCAAGCTGGTGTTGCCCGCAGGCCAAAGCCTGAGCGATGCCCAGATCCTGAACATGAACTACTTGGTGCAAGGCGTGCAGGGGCGCGTCAGCCGCTGAGCTTTGTTGAAGTGGCTGGCCCGGCTCTGACGGCCCGGGCCTGCCCCTAAAATAGCGCGATTCAACAAGGGCACACCATGAGCATCAAGAGCGACAAATGGATCCGCCGCATGGCCGAAGAGCACGGCATGATCGAGCCGTTTGAGCCGGGCCAGATCCGCAAGGATGCAGCCGGTCAAAAAATCGTCAGCTATGGCACCAGCAGTTATGGCTACGACATCCGCTGCGCCCCTGAGTTCAAGGTGTTCACCAACATTTACAGCACGGTGGTGGACCCGAAAAATTTTGACGAGCGCAGCTTTGTGGACATTGAAAGCGATGTCTGCATCATCCCGCCCAACAGCTTTGCGCTGGCCCGCACCTTGGAGTATTTTCGAATTCCACGCAACGTGCTGACCATTTGCTTGGGCAAAAGCACCTACGCTCGCTGCGGCATCATCGTCAACGTGACGCCCTTCGAGCCCGAATGGGAAGGCTATGTGACGCTCGAATTCAGCAACACCACGCCCTTGCCCGCCAAGATTTATGCGGGCGAAGGTTGTGCCCAAGTGCTGTTTTTTGAGAGCGACAAAGACGATGTGTGTGAGACAAGCTACAAAGACCGTGGCGGTAAATACCAGGGCCAAGTGGGCGTGACGCTGCCCAAAACTTGAGCTGACCTGCGGCCCATCGGTTTGGGTGCTGGCCTGGTCGAATCAGGGGCGTCGAGCTGCGTCAGGCAAATTTGGTCAGCATTTCTGCAACGTGCTCAGGTGATTGGTCACCTTGCTCGATCATGCAGCCGACCATGGAGAAGAAAGATTTGTCCAAGGCTTTGCGGGCAGCGGCCATTTGCTGGGCGATTTTTTCGCATTCGGCATCGGCTTCAATGAGCTTTTGCAGCCCACGCAATTGGCCTTCGATGCGGGCCAAACGAGCGCACAGGTTTTTTCTCTTTTCAGCGTTCACGATGCGGCTCATGCAAGTCTCCTGAGGTGCCATGGGCAGTGGGGTGGGGTACTCGGGTGATGATAACTTTTTTGTATTGAAGTCGGCTTGAGGTGGCTTGTTGGGCGGTGCCGTGCAAGAATGAACTTCATGGACTCATATGCATGGATCGGTGGCTTGGCAGGTGGTGTAGGCCTGTTTTTGTTGGGCATGGGCTTGATGACAGATGGTCTGCGCTTGGCCGCAGGTCTTGCCTTGGCCCGCATCTTGGCGCAGTCCACGCGGACCCGTTGGCATGCGCTGGGCTTGGGCATGTTGGTTACGGCTTTGGTGCAGTCGTCCAGCGCGGTCACGGTGGCTGCCATTGGTTTTGTGAACGCGGGTTTGCTGCAATTCAGGCAGGCGGCTTGGGTCCTCTTGGGGGCCAATGTGGGCACCACCGTGACGGCTTGGTTGGTGGCCTTGGTGGGCTTGCAGTTCAAGGTCGAGGCCCTGGCTTTGCCCTTGATCGGTTTGGGCATGATGTTGCGTTTGACCGGCGAGGGCAGCCGCAGGGGGGCGGTGGGCATGGCCCTGGCTGGGTTTGGTATTTTGTTTTTGGGCATCGACCTGCTCAAAGACACGTTTTTTGGCTTGTCTGACTTTTTCCAGTTGCCCGGGGGCTCCGGGGCTTTGGAGGTGCTGACCTTGGTGGGCATTGGCATCATGCTCACGGTGTTGATGCAAAGCTCCAGCGCCGCGCTGGCGGTGGCCTTGACCGCTGCGCAAGGCGGCATGCTCACGGCCCAAGGCGCAGCGGCTGTGGTGATTGGGGCCAACATCGGCACCACGGTGACGGCCTTGATGGCCTCGCTGGGCGCCACGCCCAACGCCAAGCGGGCGGCGGCTGCGCACATTGTCTTTAATTTGTTGACTGGGGTGGTGGCTTTGCTGTTGCTGCCGTGGTTGCTGAATTTCTTGGCTGTGCTGCGCGACTGGCTGGCGCTGGATGCCGCGCCTGCGGCAGCCTTGGCGATGTTTCACACCGCATTCAACGTGCTGGGCGTGCTGCTGATTTGGCCCTTGATGCAGCCACTCACGCAGTTCTTAGAGTCCCGCTTCAAAACGGCCGAAGAAGACGAGGGGCGGCCGCGCTTCATTGACAAAAATGCCTTGGCCGTGCCCGAGCTGGCACTCGATGCTTTGGCGCTTGAGCTGCAGCGCTTGGGCGATATGGGCCAAAGCGCGGTGCGCACCGCCTTTCGGGATGTGTCACCTTTGCTGCAGCGCAAGAGCTTGGTGGCCGACCGCTTGGCCAGCGCCATTGCCACCTTCATCACCCAACTCAACCGCAGTGGCATGTCGGCCGAGAGTGCTGCACGCCTGCCACAGTTGCTGCGTGTGGCGCGTTATTACGAAACGGCCACCGAGCTGGCCGCCGAAGCTGCTGCTGCTTGGGCCGAGCGTGTCAGCCACCCGGCTGTCAATGTGGCTTGGCAAGCTTGGCGCGAGCAGGCCCAAGGGCTGCTGACACCATGGGGCTCAGACAAGGTGCCGACAGCGCAGACCGAGCTTCAGCTGCAAGCCTTTGAGGCGGCTTATCAAGGGCTCAAGGCCGTGTTGCTGGAGGCGGGGGCGCAAAGCCAACTGCCGGTGGTGGCCATGGATGCCCAACTGCGCGGGGCCAGTGCTTTGCGCCGTGCGGTCCAGCAATGCATGAAGGCGCAGCGCATTTTGGTCGATCGTTCCGATGTGTCGTGAAACGCGGCCCTGCTGGTGTGGCGACGCGCGCCGCGCTCTTTTTGGTCATGCCGAGCTGGTGCTTGACAGCTTGGGCCAAGACCTGGAATCGGTTTGGCACAGCAGGCCAATGCAAACATCAACCGCCTGCGCTCGATTCCGATCCAGGTCTGCGTTGACAGAGTCGGCAAAGCTGGCGTGGCATCAATCGCGCGATCAGGGCGGTGAGAACAAGGCCCGGTCGTTGGAGGTTTGTTCGTATTGCCGGGCGATGTTGGCGCAAACCAAATCGCACAGGGCGTAAATAGAGGGGTCTGACACTTTGTAGTACACGCTCGCGCCCCGGCTTTCGCGGGTGACGATGCCGTGTTGTGCCAAATAAGACAGATGGCGCGAGACATTGGCCGCCGAGTAGCCCGACAACTGGGCCAATTCGCCCACGTTGTACTCGGCGTCGCGCAACAGATTGAGGATTTTCAAGCGCGTGGGCTCGGACAGCGCCTGAAAGTAGGCGGCAATTTGTTCGAGCGCTTTGGCTGGCAAGTCTTTCATGGGTGCTCCAAGACACATTGTAGGGAGGCCGTCCGCTGGAAAATGTTTGACGGGGTGTCGAATTTGATTGTATCATTGCGCATGTGCGCAAACAACCAAACGCGCAATCTAACGGTTTGAAGGAGAAGCTTTGATGAACAAACGTTTGATTTTGGCCACAGCCATGGCCTTGGGTGCCTGGCCTGTCGCTTCGGCTTGGGCTCAGGCCGCTCCCACAGGCGTGGTCAGTGTGGCCGCACAAGCCAGCGCAGCAGGTGCCCAAGAGATGAGCCTGGACGCGGTGGTCGAGGCGGTGCGCCAGGCCACCTTGTCGGCCCAGGTCCCAGGGGCCATCGTCAGTTTGAACGTCAAGGCCGGTGACCGGGTGCGGGCCGGGCAGGAGCTGCTGCGCATCGACGCCAGCGCCGCGCAGCAAAATGTGGCGGGCAGCACGGCCCAACTCGAAGCCGCGCAGGCCAATTTGCGCGTGGCCAGCAAAGAGCTGGACCGTCAAAAGCAACTCTTTCAAAAACAATACATCAGCCAAGGCGCTCTGGAGCGCGCCCAAGCCCAGTACGAAGCCGCCCAGGCCCAGGTGCAGGCCCAGCAAGCCCAAACCCGTGCAGCCCAAACACAGACGGGTTTCTTCAGCGTGCGTGCCCCCTTCCATGGCGTGGTGTCCGCTGTGCCTGTCACCTTGGGTGACATGGCCATGCCGGGCCGCCCCTTGGTGACCTTGCACGACCCCTCGGCTTTGCGCGTGAGCGCGGCGGTGCCGCAGTCGATGATTCAAGGTGTTCGCAACCAGTTGCAATCGGTGCGTTACGAGATCTCGGGCCACACCAGCGTGGCAGCGGCCAGCGTCCAATTGCTGCCCGCTGTGGATCCGGTGACGCACACCGCACAGTTGCGTGTGTCTTTACCTGCGGGCGTTGAGGGCTTGGTGCCCGGCATGTTCGCCCGGGTTTGGGTGCCTGGCAGCTCGGCCAGCGCTGCAGCTCCAAACGGGGTCAAGGATGCAGCCCAAGCGGGCCGCGTTTTCTTGCCGCTCACAGCCATCGTGCGCCGCGCCGAGATGACCGGTGTTTACGTGATGGACGCGCAAGGCCAAGCGCGTTTGCGCCAGGTGCGCTTGGGGCGCACCACGGGCCAGACTGTCGAGGTGCTGTCGGGTGTGAGCGCGGGTGAGCAGGTGGTGACCGAGCCCGCCAGCCTTGGCAAAAACCTTCCGAAAGCAGCCCCATGAGCGAGCCAAAAATGGGCATTTCGGGCCGCATTGCGGCCGCCTTTCAAAGTGCGCAGATCACGCCTTTGCTGGCGTTGGTGGCGTTTTTGCTGGGCGTGTTTGCCGTGATGGTGACGCCCCGCGAAGAAGAGCCGCAAATCAACGTGACCATGGCCAACGTGATCGCGCCCTTCCCGGGTGCGTCGGTGCGCGAAGTCGAGCAAATGGTGGCGATTCCTGCCGAGCAAGTGCTGTCCAAAATCGCGGGCGTGGAACACGTCTACTCGGTCTCGCGCCCCGGTGTGGCGATCATGACGGTGCAGTTCAAGGTGGGCGTGCCGCGCACCGAGGCGCTGGTCAAGTTGCACGACACGATCCGCGAAAACGCCGACTGGTTGCCGCGCAAGCTGGGCTTGCCTGAACCGCTCATCAAGCCCAAGGGCATCGACGATGTGCCCATCGTGTCCCTCACCTTGCATGGCAAAAACGCAGACGTGAGCGCCTTTGATCTGGAGCGCGTGGCGCACAGCATCGAGGCCGACATCAAGCGCGTGCCCGGCACCCGTGATGTGCTCACCATGGGTGGCCCGCGCCGCGCGGTGTTGGTGCAAATTGACCCGCAGCGCATGAACGGCTCGGGCGTCACGGTGCACGATTTGCGCATGGCCTTGCAGTCGGCCAATTTGGGCCTGCCCGTGGGCGACTTGTTGGGTGCCAACCAGAGCGTGGCCATCGAAGCCGGTCCGCACCTGTCGCAGGCCTCTGAAGTGGCCGATTTGGTGGTGCAAGTGGTGCAGGGTAAGCCGGTCTTCTTGAAAGACGTGGCCGACGTGAAAGACGGCCCCATGCCCGCCGAGCGCTATGTCTGGCACGGCAACAACGCCAAAAACGGTGGCGAAGAGTTTGCCGCCGTGACGCTGTCGATCACCAAAAAATCGGGTGAGAACGCCATTGACGTGGCCAATGGCGTCAAGCGCCGCGTCGATACGCTGCAGGGCACGGTGATTCCTGACAACGTGCAGGTGGTGGAGACCCGCAACTACGGTGAAACCGCCAACGACAAGGCGCAAAAGCTGATCCAGAAACTGCTGTTTGCCACCGCCTCGGTGGTGGCACTCGTGTTCATGGCGCTGGGCCGCCGCGAAGCCGCGATTGTCGGCGTGGCCGTGATCTTGACGCTGACCGCCACGCTGTTTGCGTCCTGGGCTTGGGGCTTCACGCTCAACCGCGTGTCGCTGTTTGCGCTGATCTTTTCGATTGGCATTTTGGTGGACGATGCCATCGTGGTGGTCGAGAACATCCACCGCCACCAGCAGCTGTACCCGGGCAAGAGCATCCGCGAGATCATCCCCGGCGCGGTGGACGAAGTCGGTGGCCCCACCATTTTGGCCACCTTCACCGTGATTGCGGCTTTGTTGCCCATGGCGTTTGTGAGTGGCCTGATGGGCCCCTACATGAGCCCGATCCCGATCAACGCCAGCTTGGGCATGTTGCTGTCGCTGGCCATTGCCTTCGTCATCACGCCTTGGTTGGCGGGCATGTGGATGAAGCCCTCTTCTGGCCATGCGCACGGTGCGGCAGGGGGCCACAGCGGTCTGAGCGCCAAACTCGAACCTGTGTTCGAAAAAATCTTCAAGCCCTTGCTCGACACCCGCACCGGTGGGCGCAACCGCAAACTGTTGGGGCTGGGCGTGGCGGGTTTGATCGCCTTGTCTTTGGTCTTGCCCGCCACCGGTTTGGTCATGCTCAAGATGCTGCCTTTTGACGACAAGTCGGAGTTTCAGGTGGTGGTGGACATGCCCGCAGGCACACCGCTTGAGAAAACCGCCGCCGTGATGCGCGAGCTGGGTGGTCACCTGGCCACCGTGCCCGAGGTCATGCACTACCAAGCCTATGTGGGCACGGCTTCGCCCATCAACTTCAACGGTTTGGTGCGCCAGTACTACCTGCGTGCAGGCGCTGAGCTGGGCGACATTCAAGTCAACCTGGTGGGCGCAGCCGAGCGCAGCGACAAGAGCCATGTGATCGCCACGCGTGTGCGTCCGGCCTTGCAAGAGATCGGTCGCCGCCACGGGGCCAATGTCAAAGTGGTGGAGGTGCCGCCTGGCCCGCCGGTGATGTCACCCATCGTGGCCGAGATTTATGGGCCTGATGCCGAAGGCCGCCGCCAAGTGGCCAAGGCGGTGCGCGCCGTGTTTGAAAAGACCGAGGGCGTGGTGGACATCGACGACAGCTCGATTGCCGACGCCCCGCGCAAGCTGCTGCTGGTGGACCGCCGCAAAGCCGCGATGTTGGGCGTGTCGCAGCAAGCCATTGTGACCACCTTGCGTGCCGGTTTGGCGGGCGAGGCGGTGACCTACTTGCACGACGGCAGCAAGTACCCGGTGCCCGCCTTGATACAGCTGCCCGACCATTTGCATGGCGATCTGGATGCCTTGCTGCAACTGGGCGTGAAAACCGCCACAGGCCAGGTGGTGGCCATGCGCGAGTTGGTGACAGTGAGCGACACGCTGCGCGAGCAGCCCATCGTGCACAAAAACATGTTGCCGGTGAACTTTGTCATGGCCGACATGGCAGGCAAAGTGGACAGCCCCTTGTATGGCCTGTTCCAGATGCGCGGCGACATAGCGCAGATCAAAGGCCCGGATGGCCAAAAGCTGGAGGAATACTTCATCAACCAGCCCGACGACGCCTGGCGCGGCTACAGCATCAAGTGGGATGGCGAGTCACAGATCACCTACGAAACCTTCCGCGACATGGGCGCGGCCTATGCAGTGGGCCTGATCCTGATCTATTTGTTGGTGGTGGCGCAGTTTGGTTCTTACCTCACGCCGCTCATCATCATGGCACCCATTCCGCTGACCATCATTGGCGTGATGCCAGGCCACGCTTTGCTGAACGCGCAGTACACCGCCACCAGCATGATCGGCATGATCGCGTTGGCGGGCATCATCGTGCGCAACTCGATCTTGTTGGTGGACTTCATCAACCTGCAGGTCAACAGCGGCATGGAATTCAAGCGGGCGATTGTGCAGTCGGCCATCACCCGCGCCCAGCCCATCATGCTCACGGGGCTTGCGGCCATGATCGGGGCCTTCTTCATTGTCGATGACCCGATCTTCAACGGCCTGGCCATCTCGCTGATCTTTGGCATCTTCGTGTCCACGGTGCTGACCTTGGTGGTCATCCCGACTTTGTACTACGTGGCGTACCGCAAAAAGTACGGCGCTTGAATTTTTTCTTTCATCAACTGGAGTAAATCACCATGAAATCTTGGCAAATCGTTCGTTTGGTCGCCGGTACCTTCATCTTGTTGTCATTGGCACTCGGTGTGCAAGGCAGCCCTGTTTTTGTCAGCCAGTGGTGGTTGGCTTTCACCGCGTTTGTGGGCATCAACTTGCTGCAAAGCGCTTTGACCCAATGGTGCTTGATGGAAACCATTTTGCGCAAACTGGGCGTTCAGGCTGGCAGCTGAGCCAAAGGTGTGAGCATGTACACGCCTCATTTCAAACGCCGTCCCATGATCGGCTGGCTGCTGACGGCCAGCCTGCTCAGCCCTGCAGCGCACGCTTTGGACTTGCTGCAAACGTGGGAGCAGGCGCGCCTGCACGACCCCCAAATGCAGCTGGTGCTGTCCACGCGTTCCTCGGTGCAGGCTTTTGAAGCGCAGGCCCA
>NZ_JBIKIL010000209.1:0-2937 GCF_044361645.1 Limnohabitans sp.
GCTTTCACCCACGGCCTTGTCTGCCCAACCTGGCCAGCCCTGCCCCAAAGAAGGCCTGTGGTTTGCCCCGCACTTGCAAATGAAAGAGGTGCACATGAAACAAGGCGAGCCCATGCCCGGGCAGGCCATCGGCATCACCGGGGGGGTGACTTGGTATTTCAAGGGCTGAAGCTGGGGAAATGGGATACCAAGCACGGCAAAGCCGCGCAACACGATGCAGGCCGCGTGGCGCTGCGCGAGTTGCAAGCGGTGGGCGTGCTGGCCATTTTGTACGCGCACACTTCGGCCCGCATTGGCGAAGCGCAAGACGGGCTGGACAACGGCGTGGTCAACGGCCTGAACGCGCTGGCGCTGGCGCACGGCCTGCAGCTGGGCATGCGTGTGTCAGACGCGGTGCGGCATTTGGGGGGCTGAGCCGCTAGGGCGCTGTTGATCGCGGTCGGAGACCGCTCCTACAAAAAACCATGCACAAACAGCTTGGGGGTCTTTGAGCCCTGCACCGTTTTTGTTGATCGCGGTCGGAGACCGCTCCTACAAAAAAGCTCTCACTGACCGCTTGGGGGTCTTAGTGCTTTGCACTGTTTTAGTAGGAGCGGTCTCCGACCGCGATCAACCATCAGCCTCGACCGTCTTCAGGCGGGCACGGTTTTCCTGGCCAATGGCACCACCTCAAACGCCACGCGGCTGGGCACATCGCAGGCCACCCACATGGCGGGGGGCTGGGTGTGCATGACGATGCCGGCCACGCTTTCGACGCGGCTTTCGGGCGGCACGCTGGGGTCGGGGCTGCGGCAGATGGACAAAAAGCCGTCGGATTCGTCGCGCAAGAAGCGCTCCAGTTCGGCCTGGCCAATGGGCCTTTGCAGCGCGTGCTGGCTGGCGGTGCTCAGGCGGCTGTGGCTTGACAAGCCGGGGCCCACAGGGGCTTGCTCGGCCAGCAGCGGTGCGCACACGAAATGGTTGGTGTGCACCACCACGCCGTCGGTGGGGCTGACTTCGGCCCAGCCTGCGGGCGAGACTTCAAAGCAGACGGCCTGGCCTTGGGCGTCGGCGCAGGGCACATTCGACGCTGCGCCAAAACCCAACCCCAAATCGGTTTGCAGGCTGTTTAGACGCTCGCGCGCATGGGCCACCGAGCGGCAGTCGAGCAAATGCCGCAGCAGCACATGCACCGGCACGCCCAACCGGCTGCCGTCGCGCACCGAGCGCAAGATGTTCAGGCCCAGCGCAAAGCCCGATTGGTTGATGCCAATTTTGGCCAGCATGCCGGCCTCGGTCAGGGTGGTGATGCTTTGGCCGCTGGGGCCTTGGGTGTGCAGCAGCACCAGGGCTTGGCGCTGACGCCCCATCCAGTCCCAGTTTTGCGCCAGCCAGGCTTGGCCTGTGCGGCTGGCAGCCGCCGTCACGCCCATGGCGGTGCATTCGCCGTCTTGCAAAGCGCCGTCCCAGGGGGCGTCGGCCAGCCAGTCGGGCAGGCCTGCGGCGCGGTTGGCGGCCAAGGCCGCGTGGGCCAACTGGGGTTCGTCGCTGAAAAATGTGGCGGGCAAGATTTCGGTCCGGCAGTTCAGCGCCATCAGGCTGCCCAGGCTCTGGCCGCTGCCTTGGGCCATGCCGCGCAGCTCGGCCATCAGATCCGCATCGACCTGCTCGATCACCGGCTCAAAGCGCATGGCGCGCTCGCAGGCGCTGGCCCAGTCGATGCCACAAGCCGCAAACAAACGGGCGTAGGTGACCACGCTGTGCTGGATGCGTGCCTTGGCCTCTTGGCCATAGATTTGGCCACGCTCGTGGGCCGAGGTGGCGTGCAAAGTGTCGATGCAAGGGAACATAGGAGGTCTCCTGAATTTCTGACAAAGTGCCTCAGGGTGTTCTTAAAAATTACCGGTCAAGGGCACCAGAAGCAATGGCCGGGAACTGCCTGGCCACGTGCACCACAGCACGCACAATGGCGATGCAAAGGACAGGGTCCTGATCAAAATAAACGATGTCGTTTTCGTGGGCCACCAATTCAAACGCACCGGCGACACGCTGACTGGCCCGGCGCGGAAAATTGGGATCACTGAGGCCATCGACTTGGGTGTCGATCCAGAGCCACAAATCAAGCGCTGCGAGGGGGTTGTCTTTGGCAACCCAGGCTTGTATGGCATCCAGATCTGCTTGGTATTCCGGGCGACGGATGATTTGCCATTCGGCACAGCTCATGGCCGGTGAAGGGCTTGCCGCTGGGCGAGCTTGGCGGCACGAACGGCTTGCCATTCTTCGTGTGACACGTCAGGGCGCGGGTCATCGCGGCTGGCCTCGACTTTGGCGGCGACCCAGCGGTCGTATTCAGCAGCACGGGTCATGGCCTGCGCCCTGTCGGGCCGCGAGCGCTTTTGCAAAGTCGCTTGCTCAGGTTGCCATTCATCCAAATGGTCCAGCACGATGCGTTGGACGCCCATTTTGTGCAGCAATTTCAAAGCACTGTCGGTGGTGCCAAACAGGCGCGGCACCGCGCTGCGCGCCTGAACCAACAAGGCCTCGCCAGTACGGGTCACCAACTTCACACAAAAACGAGGGCCTTTGGGCACCAGTGCCACCGACTCGATGGCACCGTGCGCCAATGCGGTTTGAAATTGGGTTTGGGTCAGGGTGTGCATGACGGTAAGTTTAACGTTGTTTGTTCGAATTCCATACATTAAAAATACCCACCAACGTCACTGCATAAAACCTCCAACATGCGACCGAAGCCAGACTTTGCGGCCTGAATTTGTCAGCCTCAGCGACGCAAAGGACACATGCAGACAAGCCGCACGGCGCACCCGTTGGCACCTCGGTGACTGTGGGCCGCTGACCAACGGGCTCATCATGAAAGTCTGTTGAACTGGAGGCCCTATGCGTTTGCTGATCGCGATGATGATGCACGAGACCAACACCTTCTCGCCGGTGCCCACCGAC
>NZ_JBIKIL010000025.1:0-35100 GCF_044361645.1 Limnohabitans sp.
GCGTCGCTGCGCGCCTCGCAGTGACGGTGGAATGGTCATCGCGAGGCACGAAGCGATCCATGGACTGCCGCGTCGCTGCGCTCCTCGCAGTGACATTGCAGATTGCCGCGCTTCGCTCGCAATGACGCTGGAATGGTCATCGCGAGGCACGAAGCGATCTATAGACTGCCGCGTCGCTGCGCTCCTCGCAGTGACGGTGGAATGGTCATCGCGAGGCACGAAGCGATCCATGGACTGCCGCGTCGCTAAGCGTCTCGCAGTGACGGTGCAGATTGCCGCGCTTCGCTCGCAATGACGCTGGAATAGTCATCGCGAGGCACGAAGCGATCCATGGACTGCCGCGTCGCTAAGCGCCTCGCAGTGACATTGCAGATTGCCGCGCTTCGCTCGCAATGACGCTGGAATGGTCATCGCGAGGCACGAAGCGATCCATGGACTGCCGCGTCGCTAAGCGCCTCGCAGTGACATTGCAGATTGCCGCGCTTCGCTCGCAATGACGCTGGAATGGTCATCGCGAGGCACGAAGCGATCCATGGACTGCCGCGTCGCTAAGCGCCTCGCAGTGACGTTGGTGTTGGGTCATCGCGAGGCACGAAGCGATCCATGCTTGCCGCGCTTGGCCCGCCCCAACCCCCACAACCCACAACCACCCACTACCTTCAACCTTCAACCCTCAACCCACAACCCACAACCCTCAACCCACAACCCACAACCCACAACCCTCAACCCTCAACCCTCAACCCTCAACCCTCAACCCTCAACCCTCAAGCCCCAACCCCCAACCCCCACCGCGCATTGCTCACATCACCGGCCTGAACCATGCGTTCAGCGGGTGGCCGAGGGGTTTTGTTGCAACCACGCTTGCAAGCGCGCCACACCTTGCGCCAGACGCGCCAAGTCTTTGGACGCAAAGCACCAGCGCAGCCAGCCTGCTGCTTCGGGCGCAAAGGCCTCGCCGGGGGCCAGGCCCAGCCCGGCTTCGGCCACCAAGCGCTTGGCCGTTGCCACCGCGTCGGGGTGCCCCTCCAGTCTGAAAAACGCGTACATGCCGCCCTTGGCTGGGGCCAGTTGCACGCCCGGCACGGCTTGCAAGAGCGGCACCAAGGTGTCGCGGCAGGCTTTCAGGTGCGCCACCACGCGGGGCGTGATGTCGGCGCTGTTGTGCAGCGCCACGACACCCGCTTTTTGCGTGAACACCGAGGCACACGAGGTGTTGAACTCGATCAACTTGCCCATGTGCGGGGTCATGGCCTCGGGCATGACCAGCCAGCCCAAACGCCAGCCGGTCATCAAAAAACTCTTGGAAAAGCTGTGCACCACGACCAAACGGTCGTCTGGCTCGGCCACGTCCAAGAAAGACGGTGCGCAGCCGTTGGCCGTGTCGGCCTCGTAATACAGGCGTTCATACACCTCGTCAGCCAACACCCAGGTGCCGGTGCTGCGGCAGTGCGCCAAGATCTCGGCTTGCTCGGCGCGGCTGAGCGTCCAGCCTGTCGGGTTGTTGGGCGAATTGACGATCAGCAGCCGGGTTTGGGGCGTGATGGTGGCTTTGAGCGTTGCCATGTCGAGCTGCCATTGGCCCTGCACCGGGCGCAGCGACAAGCACTTCAAATTCGCGCCCATCACCAAAGCCTGGGCCGTCAGGTTGGGCCACACCGGGGTGACCGCGACCACCTCATCACCGGCGTCGATCAAGGCTTGTGCGGCCAGCATCAGGGCGTTCACGCCGCCCGAGGTGATGGCCAAGCGCGCCACGTCGATGGGGCCGTGCAAGGCCGACATGTAGTCGGACACGGCCTGCCGCAGTTCGGGCAAACCCAGGTTGTGCGAATAAAAGGTCTCGCCGCGCTGCATCGAGTCGACGGCCGCCTGACGCACGATGTCGGGCGTGACCTCGTCGGACTCGCCAAACCAAAAAGCCAGCACATCGGGGCGGCCCATGCCGGCGTTGGCCACTTCGCGGATGCGCGACGCTTCCAGGTCCATGATGGCCTGGCGCATGAAAGGGGGGGTGTGGGTGTTCATGCACTCATCCTAACGAAAGACTTGCCCTGCCTTCGTCGCCCTTTGCACAAGCGCATGTTTTGCCTATCATGGACAGCACCACCAACCCTGCGGTGAACCGCCATGCGACACATGCGTTTTGCATTCAAACTGACCCAGCTGCTGACCAGCACCGCCCTCGTTTTGGGGCTGATGGGTCTGGCCCGCCCCAGTGGTGCCGTAGAGAGCTTCACCGCCACCACTGGCGCAAAGCCCGCCGGCAAGGGCCAAAAACCCAAACCGGCCAAAGCGCCAAAACCACCCACCGACAAAGGCTCAGCTGAAAGCCAGGCCGAGCGCGACAAACGACTGCAGCGCGAATGCCGAGGCCGACCCAATGCCGGGGCCTGTGAGGGGCACGCGAGTTAACCGCCCCACCACAGGCGCAAACCGCTGGCCCGCACACTGGGCCGGGCCAGCGCAGCATTGAACAAACCGGCCTGGGCTTCGACCAAACTGAACTGCTCGCGGGCACGGGTGATGCCGGTGTAGACCCATTCGCGCGACAGCACCTCGGCCGCGCCCGGCGGCAACACCAAGACCGTGTGGGCAAACTCCGAGCCCTGGCTTTTGTGCACCGTCATGGCAAACGCGGTTTGGACATGGGCCAAGCGCGACACACTGACCGAACGCAGTTGCTCGCCGTCCAAAAACCAGACCTTGAGCTGGCCTTGCAGATTGGGCATGGCCACGCCCACGTCGCCGTTGAACACGCCCAGCTGCGCGTCGTTGCGGGTGACCATGACCGGGCGACCGGCAAACCACTCGCCTTGTGGTGCGAGCCAGTGCGCCTCGGCCAAGGCTTTTTGCACACCCGCATTGAGCGCGTGGCTGCCCCACTCGCCCTGGTGCACGGCGCACAAAATGCGGCAGCGGTCAAAGGCCTGCAACACGCTGCGCACCCAATCGGCATGCGCGTCGGCGTCGGCTCCCGCCGGGCCTTGCCGCAGGCGCAGCAGGTAATCGGTGTAAGAAGGCTTGTGCGAGCGGCCCAGCGCCAGCGCCCACACGGCTTGGGGGCTGTCCGGTTGCAGGGCCAGCAAAGGCTGGGCCGGGCCTGAGGGCGCGGCCAAGCAGGCCCAAGCGGCATCCACATGGCCCGCGTTCACGGCCTCGGCCAGCTGGCCAATCGGGCCGTCAAAACGGCGGCTTTGGCGCAGCATCACGGTTTGTTGGGCCAAGGCCGACACCGCCTGCCCGGCGCGGGCGTGAAACGTCTCGGCCAAACTTTGCCCCGCCACCTCTTGCGCAAAACGCAAGGTCTCAGCCTGGTAGCCGCCTTGGAACGCGTCGCGGCACACATCGCCCAGCACCGCCCCCGCCTCGACCGAGGCGAGCTGGTCCTTGTCGCCCAACAAGACCAGACGGGCCGTGGGCGGCAAGGCCTGCAGCAAAGCGTCCATCATCTCCAGGTGCACCATCGAGGCTTCGTCAACGATGAGCACGTCCACATCGAGCGGGTTGGCGGCGTGGTGGCGGAACATGCGGGTGTCGGGCCGCGCGCCGAGCAGCGCATGCAAAGTGCGGGCCGGTCCGATGCGCTGGATGAGTGTGTCCAAGTCAAGGCCCTCGCCAGCGGCCACTTGCACACCCTCTTGCACCCCCTCTTGCGCCCCTTCTTGCGCACCATCTTGCACACCCTCTTGCGCACCTTCTTGCACACCCTCTTGCGCACCTTCTTGCACACCCTCTTGCACCCCCTCTTGCGCACCCTCTTGCGCCCCCTGCCCGGCTGGCCCTTGTTGGGCCAAGCCTTGCAGCGCTTTGAGTGCGCCGTCGATCGATTGTTTGAGCCTCGCTGCGGCCTTGCCAGTGGGCGCGGCCAAGGCCACGCGCAAGGGGCTGGGGCCAGTGTGCAGCGCCAGCAACAGCGCCAACAAGCGCGCGGCGGTGTAGGTTTTGCCCGTGCCCGGGCCACCGGTGATGACCGACAAATGCGCCCGCAAAGCCACGGCGCAGGCCAGCTTTTGCCAGTCGGTGGCTGACACCGCGGCCATGGGGGATATGGGGAACTTGGGGAACTTGGGGAACTTGGGGTCCTCCAAAGACGCACCCCGTTTTTCCCCCATTTCCTCCTCGTGGATGACTGGATGGGCCGGGGCGTCAAAAAACCGGTCCAACCAGGCCCGCGCCAAGGCCTCGGGCACCGGCACTGCGTTTTGGGCGCGTTGCAACAGGTTTTGCCCCACACGTGCTTCGTAGGCGCTGTAGCGGCGCAGGTAAAGCAAGGGCGCATCGACAGAGCCGCCCAAGACCAGGGGCTGGCCCCCTTCTGGCGCGTCGAAGCGGCGCAAAACAGCGCTGGGGGCTGCCTGCAAGGACCAGCGCCAAGCGGCCGCATCGGTCGGCATCTGCGCCCACAGCGCCAGCAGGCCCTGCGGGGACTGCAGCGCCTGTGCCGGCCAGCCCAGCAGGGCCACGGGCGGTGAGGCCAAATCGTGCAGCGCCAAGCAGGTGTGGCCTCGGCCCTCCATGTGCGCCAGCAGGGCCGCTGCCACCAGCACCGGCGCGGGCGTGGCCGGGTCCAGGCGCTGCAGTTGCGCGGCCAAGGCGCTGTCCAGGCGGCGCAGCCAACCGGCCTCCGAAGCGGCCATGAGCCACTGCAGGGCTTGCGCCGTGCTCAAGCCCGGCGCGGGCTGGGGCCCGTCCTGCAGCCAGTCCCGCTGTGCAGCTGGGGACATAGGGGCCAGACGGGTCTGAAGTTTGTGAGGCTTGTGAGGCTTTGATGCCGAGTTCATGAGGCCCCCAGCATCGCGTCCAAACCGGCCATCAAGGCCAGCGGCGCGGGCAAAGTGCAGCAGCCCCCGGCTGGCCCGTCGATGCCGCGCATGAACACATACACCGCGCCGCCCAAATGCTGCGCCGGGTCGTAGGCCGCGCCCATGCGAGCGCGCAGCAAGCGGTGCAAGGCCAGCATATAAAGCGCGGCCTGCACCTCGTAACGGTGCTGGGCCATGGCCGCGTCCAAGGCCTGGGCGGTGTAGGCCGCGTCCTCGGTGCCCAGCTGGTTGGATTTGTAGTCCAGCACCCAATAACGCCCGGCGTGCTCGAACACCAAGTCGGCAAAGCCCATGAGCATGCCGTGCAGCTGCGCGTCGGGCAGCTGGGGCCGGGCCACACCGGGCAGCAAATGCAGCTGGCACAGGGCGTCGATGTCACGGGCCAGCAAGCGCTCAGCAGGCAACCAAAACTCCATTTCAGGCAAGAGCTGGTGTTGTGCGCTCAAGGCATTCAGGGCCACGTTCGGCCCCGCCAAGGGCTGCGCCACCAGCCGCGCCAACCACTGCACCACGCCTTGGGCCTGCGCCTTGTGGCCCGCGCGCTCGCAGCGCTTGGCCAAGCGTTCGGCCGTCGCGGTCCCGGGCAACAGGGCAAAGCCTTCGCTGGCCAACCATTCCATTTGCTCATGCAAGAAGTTGCCCGCACTGGGGCCACGGGGAAAGTGGTGCCACGGGGCCTGCACTTGGCTGGTCGCAACCGCGAGTTGCGTGCTGCTTGCAGGGGGCCACTGCGCGCCAAAAAGGGCCGCGTCATTTGGCGCTTGGTCCTGCGGCTCGTCGTCGGCCGGTCGCGGCGCGATGAGGTCCAAACGGGTCTGTAAAAAAGCAGGCGTGCTGGGCCCGTCGGCCACAGTGTCGAAGAAGGGCGACTGCATAAGAGGCTGCACGGATGGCTGTAAATAAGGCTGCAGCGTCGGCGGCAAAGAAGGCTGTGACCAGGTTTGCGCGGCCAGGTCACGCGTCAAGCGCGAAAAGCTCGCGATGCCCCAGCGCTTGTCGATGCGGGCGGTGCACACCAAGGCCTCGCGCAGCGCGGGCCGCTGCACGGTGCGCTGCCAAGGGGTCAAGGGCACATCGCTTGGCGCTGCCGTGAATTGCACCGACAGGGCTTGGCCTTGGGCATCGGTCTGCAAGGCTTGCCATCGGGGCCACCAATCCGAAGCCGCCAGCGCTGCGCCGCCCGACAGCAAATGGCCGGCCGCGCTGTCGTGGTTGACACACGTTTGGCCGTTGCCGCGTTTGACCGGGCTCCAGCCCACCCACAGCGCATGCCGCGCCCGGGTCAGCGCCACGTACCACAGGCGCAGGTCTTCGCGCAGGCGGTCGTGGTCTGCCCCTTGGGCGTCGGCACGGTCAAACGCCAGTGTCCAGTGGCGCGCACCCGCCTCGCCCACCTGCATAACCGCCGCTTTGCCCGCCGTGACCTCGCGGTGGCTGTGTGCAAACGGCAAGCACACCACCGGGTACTCCAGGCCCTTGCTGGCGTGGATGGTGATGACCTTGACCAGGTCTTCGTCGCTTTCCAAGCGCACGGTTCGGTCATCGCTCTCGGCCGCGTTGCCGCGCCGCGTTTCGTCGATTTGCTGGGCCAACCAGCGGATCAATGATTGCTCGCCATCGAGCTGGCTGCTGGCCGTTTGCAGCAACTCGGCCAAGTGCAGCACATGCGTCAGCCGCCGCTCGCCATCGGCCTGGCCGCGCCAGCGCCCGGCCAACTGCAGGCGGTGCAGCGACTGGCGCAGCATGGCCAACACGCCCTGGTTTTGCCACACCTGGTGCAGCTCGCGCATCTGCTCGGCGCGCTGGTCGAGCAAATCGTCTTGGGTGGCCAGGGCGTGCAACTCGGCCAAGGACAGGCCCACCGTGCGCGTGCCCAAGGCGGCGCGCACACGGCGCATGTCTTGCGGCTCGGACACACCGCGCAGCCACAAGCACAGGTCTTGGGCCTCGTCGCTGGCAAACACCGAGTCGCGGTCGGACAGGTAGACCGAGGCCACACCCCGCGCACGCAAGGCATCGCGCACCGCCGTGGCCTCTTGGCCGGTGCGCACCAGCACGGCGATGTCCCGGGGCTGCAGCGGCACATCGCCCTGGCTCGGTTGCACAAAGCGGGCCTGCGGGTCGGCCAACCAGGCCACGATCTGCTCGGCGCACAGCGCCGCCAAATGGCTGCGCGCGTCGCGTTGGCTGCGCAGCGTGTTGTCGTACACCACGGTCATGGCTGGCACGGGGCCGGTGCGGACATGCAGTGATTCGACTCGGCCTTGGGCCAACACAGGCTGAAAGGGCAAGGGCTTGTCTTGGCCCGTGCGGTAGCCAAAGGCATCTGCGGGGATCTCAAACCAGCGGTTGACCACCGCCACCAGGGCTTGGGTGGACCGGAAATTGGTGCCCAGCACATGCTGGCGGCCTTCGGTGGCGCGGCGCGCGGCCATATAACTGTGGATGTCGGCCCCCCGGAAGCCGTAAATCGACTGTTTCGGGTCGCCAATCAAGAGCAGCGCCGTGTTTGGGTCGTTCTCGGCCGTGCGGTAAATGCGGTCAAAGATGCGCAACTGCAGCGGCGAGGTGTCTTGGAACTCGTCGATCAAGGCCACCGGAAACTGCTCGCGCAGGCGCTGGGCCAGGCGTTCGCCCGATTCGGGGTCGGCCAGCGCCACATCCAGCCGCTGCAGCATGTCGGCAAAGCCGAACAAGCCGCTGCGCTGCTTGAGTTCGTGCAGGCGCTGCAGCACATGGCTGCGGGCATGCAAACGGGCCTGTTCTGAAGGCTCGGGCAGGGCCAACAAAGCGGTTTGCAATGCGGCATAGGCCTGGCTTTCGGGCGGCAGGAGCACCGTCTCGAAGCCGGGCTTGCGACAGGCCAGCAGGCCCTCGGGCGTGAAGCGCGTCCAGCCGGTTTTCATGCCGACCTGCAAAGCAGGCACGTCCGAAGGGCTGAGCGCCCAGGCTTTGAGCACGGCCAGCCATTCGGCGCATTTTTTGACGCTCAGCTTGCGGCCATCCCAGCCGTGTTGGGGGGCGGCCAGTTGCGCCTCGACCCAGCCCAGCAGGTCGTCGGCCTTTTTGTCCCAGCCGAGTTTCAGGGCTTGCAATTGCGCTTGACGCGCCGCCACCGTGGCGGCCAGCAAGGACGCCAAGTTGCCGCCGTGTTCGTGTTCGGGCTCGGGCAATGGCACGCCCATCAATGCGCGCATGTCGGCCTCCAGGGCGGGCACGTCGCGCCAAATGCTTTGCGCCAGCAGCACCTGCTCGGCCGACATGGGGTAGAGCTGTTGGCGCCAATAGTCTTGCACCGCTTCCAGGCGCAGCGCGGCTTCGTCGCCCAGCAGTTTTTCTTCAAACAGCTTGCCGCTGTCAAAGGCGTGCTCGCGCAACATGCGCTGGCACCAGGCGTCGATGGTGTAGACCGCCGCGTCGTCCATGGCCTGCGCGGCCAGCGCCAGCCGATGGGCGGCTTGCGCACGCGCCGGGCCAGCGGGGTAGTCGGCCATCAGGCCCAGTAAAAAGCGGTCCTCGCTGGGGTCCAGCCCCCGAAACACCCGGGCGGCCTGGCTCAGTCGGGCGCGGATGCGCTCGGACAACTCACGGGTGGCGGCACGGGTGAAGGTCATCACCAACACGTCCTGCGGCAACATCGGGCGCACGGGTGCCGTGTCGGGGCCACCATGGCCCAAGACCCAACGCACATACAGCGCGGCAATCGTCCAGGTTTTGCCGGTGCCCGCACTGGCCTCGATCAGGTGGCTGCCGCGCAAGGGGAAGGTGGCGGCATCCAGGGCCCGGCCAACCGCCACCTCGGCGGCACCAGAAGCCGCGTTCAAAGCGGTGTTCATGCAGACCCCTCTGAGGTCACGGCCTGGGCTTCGGGCAAGGCCTCGACTTGGATCTTCTCCGCCCAGTCGCGCAAAGGGGCATAAACCGCCTCGGCCAAGCGCGCGAAATCGCCATGCGCCATCAGCGCATTCAGTGTGGGGTAGGTGCGCGCCAGCGCCGGGTCTTTGTCGCGTTCAGAGCCTTGGTGGCTGCTGCCCTCGTACAGGTCGAGCAAGGCGTTTGTTTTGTTCGGCTCTTGCAGCCACAACAGCGCCAGCGCGGGCGGCAAAGGCAGCGGCCAGCGCATGCCCTCGGCCCAAGTGGCCAGCAGCAGCTGCAATTGCGCACGGGCGCTGACGGGTTCTTGCGGCGGCACCCGCAGCACGGCATTGGCCCCCACCACCACGCAGCTCAGCGGCTGGCCCATGGCGGCGCAGGCCAGGCAGAGGAGCCAGATGTCGATCAGTTTGTCCGGCATGGCCTGTGGTGTTGGGGATTTCAAATCAGCCAGGGCATTGGCCCTCAACACGATGAGCCGCAAGATGCGCCGCGCGCCGCCGTCCTGCTCCTGCTCCTGCTCCTGCTCCTGCTCCTGCTCCTGCTCCTGGTCTTCTTGCTCCTTATGCTCCTCCTCGGGGGTCAAAACGCTCAAAGCATCTTGCAGGCGCACATGTGGGTGCGCCACATCGATCAACACCCGCGTGGCCGCTGGCACCCAACCCTGGCGCTCGTGCAGGGCCGCGCCCAACAAGGCGCTCAAGCGCTGCGAGAAAGCATGCGCCGCGTGTTGGCCCACACCCGCCAGCGGCATCGCCCCGGCTTGGCGCAGGCGCTGCACCACGGTGTGGGTGTAACGGGGCAATTTTTCGGCGCTCAAGTCAGGGGGCACATGCTGCAGTTCGTGCTGCAACAGCTGGTACTGGTCCAGGCCGCCCAGGCCGAACAATTCTTCATCGTGCACTGCGCTGCGCTCGTCTTCCAAGTGCACCTGCAAGCGCTCGCGAAAAAAAGCCCCCACGGGTTGCCGCAAAAACCTGGCCAACTGCGCCAAGCCAATGACGGGCAGGCCTTGGGCCGATTCCATGGGGGGCAAGAGGCCAAGGCCGTCCGCTTGGGGTGTCCGCGGCAGGCCACCACCCTCGCCTTCTGAGGGGGTGGATGAGGGGGTGGATGAGGGGTTGGATGAAGGCGTTTGTGCGGCGCGCCATTCGCGGGCGTAGGTGAACAAGCCACTGCCCGCTTCAAAATACGTCCGGCTGAAGGGCTGCAGCGGGTGCACCGTGGTCAGGCGCTCGGCGCTGCCTGCGCCCCACAGCGCGTCGATCTCGTCGCGCAACTGCGACACCAGCACCGAGGGGGCTTGCTCGCTGTTGTTGCGCACGCTGCGGCCGCTCCAGCTCACGTACAGCGTGCGGCGGGCCGACAGCAAAGCTTCGAGCATCAGCTGGCGGTCGTCGTCGCGGCGCGAGCGGTCACCGGGGCGGCTCATGCCGCTCAATCCCAGCAGGTCAAAGTCGGTGCGCGGGCTGCGGCGCGGGTAATCGCCGTCGTTCATGCCCAACAAGCACACCCTTTGGAAAGGGATCGCCCGCATCGGCATGAGGGTACAAAAGGTCACCCCCCCAGCGCGAAAACGCTGTTCGAGCCGGGGCACTTTCAAGGCCTCCAGCCAGGCCGAACGGGCCACCGCCAGGGGCACAGGTTCTGCAAAATCGGCCTGGTCTGCGGCGCGGGTCCAGTCGTTCAGGGCTTGGTCCAGGGCCGACAAGGCGTTGCGGTCGGTGTCGTCTTGCGCCTTGAACAGGGCCGCCAGCAGGCCGCGGCAGCGCTCGGCCCACTGCAGCGGCGTGGCGGCGCTGTGGCTGGTTTGCCACCAGTCCAGCAAGGCCTGCAGCAGATGCGCCAGGGCACCGGCCAACTCGGCATCCAGACCGCCCACCTCGGCAAAGGGCTGAATGCCATCGGCATCGGGCACCGGGTCGGCCCCGCAGGCGTAGCCCATCAGCATGCGCTGCACGCCAAACAAAACCGAATTGACATCGCCACAGGCCCCCAGGCCCAGGCCTGCGCGGTGCGAAGCCGACAAGCCCCAGCGGATGCCCGAGCCCGCCATCCAGCGGGTCAGCGTGGGCAACTGCGCGCTCTGAATGCCAAAGCGCGCCGCCAAGGCTGGCACTTCCAGCAGCGTCACCAGCTCGCTCATGCGGCCGCGCTGCTGGGGCAAGGCCAGCAGCCACTGCACCGCGTGGACCACCGGGCTGGTGGCCTGCGCGCCCAGGTCGGCGATGTCGAAAGGGATGAAGCGCGCATCGCCCCGTTTGTACTGGCCAAACACGGCGCGTATGGCCGAGGCCATGGGCTCGATGTCGGGCACCATGACCACCACATCGCGCGGCGACACCTCGGGCTCCTCGTGAAACCACTGCAGCAACTGGTCGTGCAGCACCTCCAACTCGCGCACCGGGCTGTGCGCGATTTTGAACAGCACCGAATCGTCCTGCGGCTGCAAAGCGGCGTCCACCGGCTCTTGCGCCGAGCGCAAATCGCGGATGCGGTTTTGCAGCTGCGTGAGCAAGCGGCTGTCATCGGCCCCGGGGGCAGGGTCGAACAAATCCAGCCGCACGCCCGGTGCGCGCTCTTGCGCGGCCTGCAGGTCGTCAAAGGCGTCGAGCTGGCGCACAAAGTCACGCCCTTGCCGACCCCAGGCCGCGAGCAAGGCCGGGGCGTGCAAATGCATGTGCTCAAAAGGAAGGGCCGAGAGGTTTTCTTTTTTGTAAGCATGCCGCCTGCGCTCGGCGCGCAACGCATCGCGCCCGTCCATGATGTCGCCCCAGTGGTGCTGGCAGGGGTTGGGCACGGCCAGCAGCACTTGGCTGTGCGTGGACAGCGCGGCCAGCATCTCCAGCAACTGCTTGGGCATGTGGCTCATGCCAAACACCGAGACGCGCCGTGCCACCGGGCTGGCCAGGGCTTGGCCTGAATGCAAACGCGCCAAAGCCCGCAGGTGCAAGGCGGGCCGGGTGGCCTGCTGCTCGGCCTCAGTCAAGCCGGCCAACACGCGCCGCCAAAGTGCGGCCTGCCACAACTGGTCTGGCGGCAACTGGCCGCGTGGGTCGTCCGCCCGCACGGGCTGGTCGGGCTGCTGGCGCAGCACCATGTGGCCTGCGTCCCAGTCTTGCAGCCAATCAGGGCGGTAGATTTGGTACTGGTCAAACAAGTCGGCCAAGCGGCTGGCCAGCTGCCACAAACGGTGCAGGTCAGGGTCTTGATCAGGTTCTTGATCAGGTTCTTGGTTAAGGCCCTGCTTGGGCGCGGTCGCTATGCCAGGCCTTGGGCGCCCGGCTTGCAAAAAACCCGCCACGGGCTGGAACACCGCCTCGCCCACACAGGTGGGCAGCAAGGCCATCAAGCGCCACGTCATGGGCAGTTTGTCGAGCGGCGAATCGGTGGGCACTTGGCCTGCGCCCAGCACCTGGCGGTAGGTGCGCCACAAAAACCGCGAGGGCAACTCCACCCGTGTTGCGGCGCACACGCCGCCGCTCTGCCCGGCCAAGCTCATCTTGATCCACTCGGCCATGCCATTGCTTTGCACCAGCACCACCTCTGGCTCCAGGGGGGCCAAGGGCTGGCGCGTCAACCAGGCCGATAAGGTCTCGGCCAGCAGCTCAGCGCGGTGGCTGTGCAGGGCCAAAAAGCCAGGGGCGATCAAAGGCGTGGTCATGCGGTGTTTCGAGGCGTTGTTGATCTGGTCCGATGAAATAAGCACACCATGTTGTTCAATTTTCAAGTCATCCTGGGCCCAGAGCCGGCACCCCCTGCCCACCCCTGCCCACCCCTGCCCACCCCTGCCTTTTGCCAACAAGCCTGTGCGCTCTGGTCCCCGGCGCAAGGGGCCGGGTGACACAGGCTGGGAAGAAGAAAACGCAGTGGCCTCGACCATCACAAACACCATGGCGCTGGCCCAACAGGCGGCCCCAACTGGGCAAGCAAGCTGCAAGAATAGCCGCAAAAACGCCGGCCATCGCGCACACGGCATGCGCGGCCCCAAAGCTCCAAGTGCTCAAAAAAAGAGCACCTGCTGCGAAGCCCCTGAAAACGGGGCTGCGCTCAGTTGTGCAAGGACTTATCCACAAACTTGGGCACGTTTCAGCGGGTCAACTCGGCGGGCATCGGCCAAGCGCGCGGTCTGGCCGCAGCGCATGTGCGCAGCACACGGGCGGGGCAGCAGCGCCGGTTTGCGGCCATTTACAAGACTTCGCGTGCCTCAATTTGCAAACAAGAGACCACCGAACCCTGTGTGCCAGCCACGGCGCGAATGCGCATGGCCGAGTCGGCCGGCAGCACCAGGCGGCAGTGGTAATCGAGCCCATCGGTTTGACCGGGGCAACTGCTGGCAATGCGCCGGTGCCACTGCCTTTGGCCGTCAATCTCCAGCGTCAACGCATGCCAAGCCTGTGCGGGGTCCAAGGGCACACGCACGCACAAGCTGACGTCAATGTCAAACGTGCGGGCGCGCAACAAAGCCCCTGGAATTTGCAGCACAGCCACCGGATCGGCCGATTCTGTGCGCCACAACTCGGCTTGCGCAGCGCTTGGCACAGCGACGCCTAGGCCTTGAGCAGGGTTTGCAATTCGCCGCTGTCCAGCAGACGGCGCAAATCGTCGGCCCCACCCACCAAGCTGCCGCGCACGAACACCATGGGAAAGGTCGGCCATCCGGTCCACATTTTCAGGGCATTGCGCAAGCGCCACTGCGAAAAGTAACTGCCGAACGCGATGTACTCGTGGTCCACGCCTGCGGCCGTCAAAGCCTGACGGGCTTTGCCCACAAACGGGTTGCCCGACAAACCCACCACCACCACCGCGTGCTGGGCCGTGGCCGTTTGCACTTGCTGAATGACGGGCAAGTGGTGCGAGTCGATGGTCTGGCGAATGTGAGGGTGAATCGCCGATTCGGCAAGAAGTGTGCGAGGCATGGCGGTCCTTTGGGGTTTTTTGGCGTTTTTTGGGGTCTTTTGAGCCTGTCATCATAGTCTGCAGGCGCTGTCTTGCGCATGACTGCCCGCCATGCACCTGACCCATTAAAGTGCCCGCATGATGCATTTTTATGAGCCCCATTTGGGCCACGGTCTGAAACATGACCCCTTCAACGCGATTGTGGGTCCGCGTCCGATTGGTTGGGTCTCTAGCCGCAGCGCCAGTGGGGTGCTCAATTTGGCGCCCTACAGCTTTTTCAGCGCCTTCAATTACGTGCCACCGGTGATCGGCTTTTCCAGCATCGGGCGCAAAGACTCATTGAACAACATCGAAGCCACTGGCGAATTTGTCTGGAACTTGGTCACGCGCGATTTGGCCCAAGCGATGAACCAAACCTGCGAGGCGGTGCCGCCCGATGTCAGTGAGTTTGATGTGGCCCACCTGACCCCCGAGCCCTCGCGCACTGTGGCTGTGCCACGCGTGGCCCAAAGCCCGGTGAGTTTTGAGTGCCGCTGCACCCAAATCCTGCAGTTGCAAGACCTGCAGGGCCAAAAAATCGCCACTTGGATGGTGTTTGGCCAAGTGGTGGGCGTTCACATCGACCAGCGCCTGTTGCCCGGCGGTGTGTATGACACGGCCAACGCCGGCCATATTTTGCGCGGTGGCGGGCCAGCCGATTACTTCAGCATCGGTCCCGCGCAACTGTTCAAAATGCACCGCCCCGAAAGCGGTGCGCGCGACTTGCCGCCCTAAGCCAAAAATTCGCACAAGGCCTGGGTGCCCGGTGGCCAAGCAAGCAACCCAAGGGCCCAGCAACAAGTGCAAACGCTGACCAGCCGTGCAGTTACAAGTAGGCTCTGCAGCAACGGGGTTAACAGCTGCCGCTCACAATGCGCCATGCCCCTTCGCCCTTTCTGAAAAGGACCCACCATGCGCCACGCGATGACGAACGCCCTGTGTGCGGGCTTGCTGTTTTGTTTTGCAGCTGGGTCCCCGGCCGCGCTGGCGAGCTCGGCCGAGCCCCTGCAAGCACTGCCGCCTGAGACCTTGCAGCGGGTGCTGCAATCGGTGGTCACGGTGCAAACCAGCAGCGACGCCCAAGCCAGCACCAACCGCATCTTGGGCCAGCGCCGAGAGGGCTCGGGGGTGGTGATCGGCCCCGACTTGGTCTTGACTGTGGCCTATCTGCTGCTCGAAGCCGAGAGCGTCGACTTGATCGATGCCTCTGGGCGGCGCATTCCCGGCCAGGTCAGGGCGGTGGACAATGCCAGCGGCCTTGGCTTGGTGCGCGCCTTGGTGCCGCTGCGCCTGGATGCGGTGCCGCTGGGCGACTCGGATGCGCTGCCCACCCCCGGCAAGTTGTGGACCTTGGGCCAAAGTGAAACCGTGCCCACAGAACTGGCGCTGGTCTCCAGAAGAGTTTTCGCGGGCAGCTGGGAATACCTTTTAGAGGCCCCTTTGATGACCATGCCCGCCGTGAACAACTGGGGCGGCTCAGGTTTGTTTGACGCGCAAGGTCAACTGGTGGGCATCGGCGCCCTGCTGGTGCATGACGTGTTTGGCAACCAACTGCCGCCGCAGGGCAACTTGTTTGTGCCGGTCAACCTGCTGAAAGAGCCGCTGCCCGACTTGCTGCGCAGTGGCAAGCGCACCGGCCCTGCCTCACCCTGGTTGGGCATCAGCAGCCAGCCCCTGGCCAGTGGTGGACTGGCTGTCTTGCGCGTGTCACCCGACAGCCCTGCGGCGCAAGCCGGAATCGCTGCAGGCGACACCTTGCTCTCCTTGCAAGGCCAAGCCCTGCAGGATTTGCCCGACTTTTACCGCCGCGTGAGGTCTGTGGGGCCTGCGGGCAGCCGGCTGAGCCTCACCGTGCGCAGCCAAGGCCAAACCCGCGAGGTCGAGTTGATCAGCGCTGACCGAGCCGGCGCACTCAAACGCCCCAGCGGCATTTGATGCGGCCCCATCGCTTGCGCACCTGCGATCAGCCTGCGCTCACCGCTCGAGCAGTGGCCCCGCCAGAGCTTGGGGCCCCAGACCAAAGCAAGCGCCCCTTGCCTGTTTCCCCCTTCCCAGTGCCTGCCGCCAAGGGCTTGGCTTGCTCTCACAGCAGCACCTTTGAAGCCCTCGGACGAGCCGCTTGACGGGTGATAACCCCTAGGCAAGGCGAGCGCCAAAGCCTTGCGCCGCGTCATTGAAAGCGTTAAGGTCAAACGATACTTTTGGATTTTTTGATGCAACTCAATCTACCCAGCCTGCATTTCAACCCGTTGAAGTCCAGCGTCAGCGGTTTGCTCACACTCATGTCCTCTCTTGGCCAACGATTGAATGCCACGTCGACACAGCGCAACCGTGCCGATGCCGCCTACGACCAAGACGAATGCAAGCGCTCTTTGAACGAGGTGATTGAGAGCCAAATCATCCCGCGACTGGTCCAAGCGCACCGAGTGACATCGGATGCCACCGACCCCAGCACACAGGGCCCGGGCATCACGCCCAAACAACTGGCCACATTTGTGGCTTTGAGCAAATCCAGTCAGTCCAGCGAGACCACCCAATTCATCGACGAACTGCTGCACCAGGGCATCACCACCGACCGTATTTTTTTGGAACTGATTGCCCCTGCAGCCCGTCAGCTGGGGCAAATGTGGGAGCAAGACTTGTGTGACTTCACCGAGGTCACTTGTGGTCTGGTGCGCATGCACGAAATCACCCACCGCTTGGGCTTTGAATACCAAAACGGCCCCCAAGTGGGCGGTGATGTGCAACGCATCATGCTGGCCTCGGCCCCGGGTTCGCAGCACTTTTTGGGCATGACCATCGTGTCTGACTTTTTTCGCAAAGCGGGATGGGATGTGGTCATCGAAATCTCAGTCAGCGAAAAAGAGCTGGTGCATGCGGTCAACAACGAGTGGTTTGACGTGATTGGCATTTCTTGCGCCACCGAGGCACAGCTCAAAAATTTGCCCAGCTTGATCCGTGCCCTCAAAGCCGCCTCGGGCAACCCCGAACCCGGCGTGTTGTTGGGCGGCCCCATCTTTACCGTGCAACAACACGATGCGCGCAGCTTGGGTGCCGACGGTATTTGTGTCGATGTCAAAGAAGCCGTCGCCTTGGCCGCCTCTTTCAGGGCAGGCCCCAGCCCAGCGGCCAGCGCCTGAGCCGCCCCGTCCCCTAGGCTCAAGGCCCTCCAACGCCAGCCTGAAACGCCGCCCGCACTTGATGCGCTGTGGCCAAGCTGCGGCCCAGCACACGGGCCGAGTCGGCCACTTGGCGCACCAAGGCGGCGTTGTCGGGGGCGATTTGCCCGTTGTTGAGCAACAGGTTGTTCTCAAAACCCACCCGCGCATGGCCGCCCAGCGCCACGGCCGTGGTGGCGCAGGCGTGCTCGCCCGCACCAAAGGCGCACATGGACCACGGCTCTTGCCCGGTGTGGGCCATGACAAAGGGCAGCAGGTCGTGGGGCGCGGAGGTTTGCCCCACCGAATAGCGGCCCAGCACAAACAACAGCGACCATGGTGCATCCGGGATCACGCCCAGGGCGCGCAGGGCTTGCCAGCGCTGCAAGTCGGCCACGTCGTAGACGATGACCTGGGTCATCACGCGCTCTTTGGCCAGCCAGCCAAAGAACTGGGCCAGACCGGCCTCGCCGATCTCGGGCTGGTCCACCTCGCGCAGGCCCACCGACACGGCCTCGGGCCTGAGCGCGGTGACCATGGCGATTTGCGCGGGCGCTTGGTAGACCCGGGCGGCCTCGCTGGTGACTTGCACGATGAGCGCGTTGCCCACCGCCGCCTTGACCGCTTGCTGCGCGTCGCGGTAGCCCTGCACGTCCAGGCTGTGGCGGCCATGCGCGTCGCGAATGTGCATGTGCATCATGGCCGCGCCCGCGTCCAGGCAGAGCTTGGCGGTGTGCCCCAATTCCTGCGCCGTGAGGGGCAGCGCGGCATGGTCGGGCCGCTGCTTGTAAGCGCCGTTGGGCGCAACGGTGATCAACAGAGGTTCAGGAAAAACAGCCATGGCCATGCCTTTGCAAAAAACTTCGATCGGGGGGAGTCAGTCGAGACGGTTCAGGGGCGGCAACTCGGCGGCCAACAACGCCAGACCCTGGCGCAGCAAACGGTCGTAGCGTGCACGCTCGGCCTGCTGGGTGGCCGGTGTCCAGGTGTAAAAACCTTGGCCGGTTTTCATCCCCAAGTCGCCCCGTTCCACGCGCTCTTGCAGCGCCCGGGCGGGCTCGGTGTTGATGGCCAAACTGGGGTAGATGCTGGCCGCTGCGGCGGTGTGCACTTCCAAGCCGGCATGGTCGCGCTGCATCACCGGGCCTGCGGCCAGGAAGCGAAAGCCAAAACCAAAACGCACGGCCGCGTCCACGTCCTCGGGCGAGGCCACACCCTCGTCGATCAAGGCAAAGGTCTCACGCGCCAAGGCGTGCTGCATGCGGTTGGCCAAAAAGCCCGGCTTGTCTTTGCGCACCAGCACCGGCACGCTGGCGCAGCCGCGCATGAATTGGCACAAGGACTCGGCCAGCGACACATCGGACTGTGGCCCCAGCACCACCTCGACCAGCGGCACCAAATGCGCGGGCATGAAGAAGTGCAGGCCCAGCATGCGCTGGGCGCTGGGCAGGCCTTGGGCAATGGCGCTGATCGGGAAGCTGGAACTGTTGCTGCACAACAAGGTGTCCGGCGCAGCGCATTGCACCAGCTGGGCAAACAAGGCCTGTTTGAGGGGCAGTTTTTCGGGGATGCACTCGATCAACAAGTGCACCCCGGGCCAGGCCACTGCGTCCAAACTGGCCACGGCTTGGACTTGCTCGGTGCGCTGCGCCAGCCCCAAGGGCTCCAGGTTGTGGCGCACGTGCGCGGCCAGGGCTTGGCGCTTGGCGGCGTCGGGCTCGACCACACAGACCGCATGGCCACCGCGCGCCAGCACGATGGCCACGTCCATGCCCATGGTGCCGCCGCCCACCACCACGGTGCGGGCGTGTAAAGAGTTTGAGGTGATCATGTTGTCAAGCGCTGATGCGCATTCGGTCTGATGGTGTAGCGCAGCCCAAGCCGCACGCCCCGTTTGTGGCCACAGCACACCCCGTGATTGTCATCCCGAACCGCTTGGGTCAACCCGTGCACTGCTGCGCTCATCTCGGGCAAGACATGGGGTGACAAAAATGGCAGACCCAAGAAGCGCCCCCCAGCTTGACCCTGCCTTGTGTAAACGGCCAAGGGCCAAGGCTCAGCAAAGCGGCGACACCACAGGCTCAGCGGCTTGACCTCAAGGCCACGGCCCAAGCCCCTGCAAAAGCAAAACCGCAACAAGGCCCAACACGCCATGGGCTGGGGCGGTGTTGCCCCTTGATGCTTTGGGCCATTTTGCTCAAGCCTTCAACACCATCACCGGCACCGGCGACTGCGCCAAAACCTTTTGCGCCACGCTGCCCAACACCAAAGATGAGACCAAACCGCGCCCCCGTGAGCCCAGGGCAATCAGGTCGCAGCCCAAGCTTTGCTGGGCCTCCAAAATGCCTTTGACGACCGACTTGTGCTCGACCGTGCTGCTGTGAAAAACCAGCTTCAATGCCGCGCATTGGGTGCGCAACAAGCCCAGATGCTGCTCGGCCCAAGCGGCCACTTCTTGGCTGTGCGCTTGCTGACCCAAGTTGGAGGCCTGACCTACACCCGCGTACAGATAGGGGTCAATGACCACCAAACCGTGCACCACAGCCCCCTGACTTTTTGCAAACTCAATGCCGATGCGGGCCGCCGCCATCGACTCGGCAGAGCCGTCAACCGGAAGCAAAATTTTGTGGACCATGCCGCATTCCTTTGTGAAGGTGTCAATAGGCCATCATAAAAATGGGCCAGATCGGCGTCTTGATGCAGATCAATACAAAGCGTGCTCAAGCAGGGTGTTGTTGCCCTTTGGGTACTGACAGCGCAGCATGAACACGCCGCACGGCGGCGCGTGACCCAGCCCTTTTTATTTGCAGCCTCAGCCAGTCCGGCCCACGGCAGCGAGCCGTTAAGATCATGGGCTTGAACTGAAAGCCTCCAGATCCCTCCGACTCGGCCACCTCCTCCCATGACCCAACCCACCTCAGCAAAACCCAAACGCCAAGGCTTGTCACGCGTTTGGCACGCGTTTTTTTATTCGGTCGATGGTCTGCGGGCCGGGTGGCAGGAGCCGGCATTTCGCCAAGAAGCGGTGTTGGCGGTGTTGCTCTTGCCAGCGGCCTGGTGGTTGGGACAAAGCTGGACGGAAACCGTCATTTTGGTGGGTTTGGTGATCGCGGTGTTGGTGGTCGAGTTGCTCAACACCGCCGTAGAGTCGGCCATCGACCGGGTAGGCCCGGAGTGGCATGCCCAGTCCAAACGCGCCAAGGACATAGGCAGCGCCGCTGTTTTGCTCAGCTTGCTGTTGTGCACAGGCGTGTGGTTGAGTTCCGTTTGGCGCTGGTTAGTGGCCTGAGTTGTTCGGTTTGACGGGCTTGACGGATAAGGCCTTGTGAAGCCACCCCTGCCCTGAGCCGGGGTCCAGAGCGCACTGGGGTGTTCGCAAAGGGCCCTCGTGTTGACTGGGCCCCGGGTTTTCGCCCGGGATGACCCGCTTCGGCCGTTCAGCCATTCAGCCGCGCCACACGGCGCAACACCTCAGCCGTGGTGCTGGGCCATCCAAAAAACTCCAGGTAGGCCGGGATCTGTTCGTACAGCATGTCGGTGCCCACCTGGGTGCGGCAGCCGCGTGCTTGGGCCGCCGCCAAGAAGGCGGTGTTCTCGGCACGCATGACCACCTCGCCCACAAAAGTCTCGGGCGACAAACGTGAGGTGTCCATCGGGAGCGCATCAGTTTCGTTCATGCCCAATGGGGTGGCGTTGACCACCAAGTCATGCCCCGCCGGGTCATTTGAGCCGGTTGTCACCTGAATCTGCGGGTGGTTGTCTTTGAGCCGCTGCGCCAGCGCTTCGCAGCAAGCGGTGTTCACGTCGAACAGGCTGATGGCCGCAATGCCAGCAGCAGCCAAGGAGGCTGCGATGGCACTGCCAACACCCCCAGTGCCGACCACGAGTGCCCGACGTCCCGTCAATTCAAAGCCTTTTCGCTGCACGCCGCGCACAAAACCTGTGCCATCAAACATGTCGCCCAGCAAACGGCCATCGACCAAGCGCTTGACCGCATTGCAAGCCCCTGCCACGCGCACGGCGGCGGTGACTTCATCGATCAAACCCACGGTGCTGACCTTGTGCGGCATGGTGATGAGCGCACCCCGGATGTTTTCCAGCGTGAACACCGACTTGAACAAAGCGGGGTAGTTCTCGGCTTTGCAGCCCATGGGCACCACCACCGCGTTGATGCCCGCTTGTTCAAAGTAAGGGTTGTAAATCATCGGCGCTTTGAAGCTGTGGGTGGGGTAGCCAATGTGCGCAATGATTTCAGTGTGGCCGTTGATCATGGACTGGGTTAGTGAGGCCCACAACTGATGAAGACAGGGGCCATGAAAAGGGGCAACAGGCCACGGCGCGCGCCGTGGCCTGGCGGCTTACTTGCGCAGCTTGGCCAGCTCGGCTTGCAGCTCGGCCACGGTGGCGGCAATCGCCTCGCCGTGCTTGGCAATCACGGGCTTCATCTTGTCGCGCAAGATGGCCACTTCGGCTGCAGGCAAGCTGGTCACTTGCATGCCGTTTTTCTTCAGGTTGTCCAGCAAGCTGGCCTCCTGGGCGCGCGCCTGGGTGCGCTGGAACTTGGAGGACTCGGCAGCCGCGTCGCTCAAGATTTTCTTGTCAGCGGCCGACAAGGTGTCCCAGAACTTTTTGCTGATCACGATCGACTGGGGGTTGTACTGGTGACCGGTCAGGACCATGTGCTTTTGCACTTCAAACAGCTTGGCACCGTTGATGGTGGCCACCGGGTTTTCCTGGCCGTCCACGGCTCTTTGTTCGAGCGCAGCGTACAGCTCAGGAAATGGCAGCGGTGTGGGGTTGGCCCCCAGCGCCTTGACCCAGTCCACGTTGATCGGGTTGGGGATCACCCGCAGCTTCAGGCCTTCGATTTCAGACACCTTGTTGATGGCGCGGCGACCGTTGGTCAGGTGGCGAAAGCCCAGCTCGTAGTAGCCCAGGCCCACCAGGCCTTTTTCTTCCAGCTTGGCGTGCATTTTTTGGCCAAACGCACCGTCCACCACCGCATCGGCTTCTTGGCCGCTGGCGAACATGAAGGGGAAATCAAACACCGAAAAGTCGCGCACTTGCGAGGCAAAGATGCCCGAGTTCATCGACGCCATTTCCAGCGTACCGCCTTGCAAGGCCGACACGTTGGCCTGGTCGCTGCCCAAAGCACCGCCGGGGAACACGTTGACCTTGAGTTTGCCGCCCGATTGCTTCTCAACGATCTCCTTGAACTTTTCCATGCCCTGGATGATGGGGTGGCCCGCCGCATTTTGGTTGGCGAATTTGATGGTTTTGTCTTGCGCCAAAGCGGCGCCCGCCAGGCCCCAAACGGCAGTGGCCAAAACGGTCTTGATGAACATGCGTTTCATGAACAGGTCTCCAAATGGGAAGCGGTACGCCTTTTGATAAAGAGCTGGTGAGGGCGTACCCCAATCACCACCAACCCGGTTGACATCAGGAATAGAAAAACTTCAGCGGCACCATGACGATCTGCGGGAACAACACCAGCACAAACAGCACAATGATTTGCGCCAGCATGAAGGGGAAAACACCTTTGGCGACTTCGTCGATCTTCATCTTGCCCACGCCCGCCACCACGTTGAGCACGGTGCCCACGGGCGGCGTCACCAGGCCAATGGCACCGGCCATGACAAACAGCACACCAAAATAAACCGGGTCAATGCCCGCGGCCTTGACCACCGGAATCAGCACCGGCGCCAGGATCAAAATGGTCGGGGTCAAGTCCATGGCCATGCCGATCAACAAGAGCAGCACCATGATGATGGTCAGCAGCAAGCTGGGGTTGTCCATGAAAGGCTTGAGCAACTCAATCAGCTGCGCAGGCAACTGGGCCACGGTGATCAGCCAAGCGCTGACCGATGCGGCCGCCACCAAAAACATGATCACCGCTGTGGTTTTGGAGGCCGCCACCATCACTTGGTAAATCTGGCGCCACTTCAGCTCGCGGTAGACCACCGTGGCCACAAAAAAGGCATAGACCGCCGCCACCACCGCAGCTTCGGTGGGCGTGAACACGCCCATCTTCAGGCCCACCAGCACGATCACCGGCAACACCAGCGCCCAAGTCGATTCGCGCAGGGCGGTCCATTTTTCGGCGGCGCTGGCTTTGGGGGGCGTGCTCGCGCCTTCGCTGCGCGCCACCAGCCACCAGGTCAAGGCAATGGCCACGCCCATCAAGAGGCCGGGCACGATGCCCGCCATGAACAGCTTGCCAATCGACACATTGCCCGCCACCCCGAAAATCACAAACGGGATGGACGGCGGGATGATGGGCGCGATGATGCCGGCCGCACCGATCAGGCCCCCGGCGCGCGCCTTGTTGTGTCCGGCTTTGACCATCATGGGCAAGAGCAAAGCGGCCAGCGCAGCCGTATCGGCCACGGCCGAGCCCGACAAGGAAGCCATCAGCACGGCCGCCAAAATCGTCACAAAACCCAGGCCACCACGCACATGGCCCACCAGGCTCAGGGCCAAATTGACGATGCGGCGCGACAAACCGCCCACATTCATGATCTCACCGGCCAACATGAAAAACGGCACCGCCAGCAAGGGGAAGCTGTTGGCCCCTTCGAGCACGTTTTGCGCCAAGATTTGCGCGTCAAACAGATCCAAATGCCACATCAGGGCCACGCCCGACAGCAGCAAGGAATAGGCAATTGGTATGCCCATGGCAATCGCCAATATCAAGGCCCCCAAAAAAATCACAATCGTCATGCCGACTCTTTCAATCTTGCTTGAGTTGGGCAGACTGCCGCAACTCGGCCGCTGACAGGCCTTGTGGCAGGGCCGCCTGTGGCCCCTGCTCGGTCCACAACGCCCAGAACTGCATCAGCAGCATCACCCCGGTGGACACGGCGAACACCACGCCACAGGCGTAGGCCCAGGCCATGGAATAACCCGTCACCGGCGCTTGCACATCCCAGTTGATGCGGGTTTGCGCCCAGCTGCCAGAGAACATCAACCAAGTCACAAACAATATGAGCAAGTGCCCCACCAGCAACACCGCCTTGCGCAGCGGCGCGGGCAAACGCAAGACCAGCGAATCCACGCCCATGTGGGCTTTTTCGTGCACGGCCACGGTCGCGCCCATGAACACCACCCACAAAAACAGCCAGCGCGACAACTCTTCGGACACGGTGATGCCCGAGTTAAAGCCGTAGCGCAACACCACGTTGCCAAAAACCATGAGGACCATGGTGGCCAAACAAACCACCATCACCACCGACAGCAGCTTGCAGTAAAGCCCTATCCACTTGTTGAGCATGCGATTCTCCTGTGCACCCCAGTAATGTACGAACTGGTTAGTTTTTAAAAGATACGTATTTACCCTTTGTCGGGCCTTGATGGCGCGCGAACAGCGACAAGCCCAGTCAATGGCTGACGAAACGCAAGATCAGCGCCACCACATGCTCGCGCTTGAGGGTCTGGGCCTTGGTCGGGCTGGTTTTGGTCTGAAAAATCACCCCGAAGGTGTGCCGGTTCGACACATTGAAAAAAGTGAAGGCCGAAATGGCCGAGTGGATGTCCACCGGCTCCAGCCCCGACCGAAACACCCCGCCCTTGACCCCGCGCTCGTACACATCGCGCACAGCGCGGATGGCCGTGGCGTTGAGTTGCTGGATGTTGCGGCTTTGGCGCAGGTAGTCGCCGCGATGGATGTTTTCGTTCATCACCAAGCGGATGAAGTCCTCGTTGTCGCGGTGGTGGTCGTAGGTGAACTCCACCAGCTTTTGCAGGGCTTGCACCGGCGGCAGGTCGTCCAAGTGCAGATCTGCCTCAATGGCCCGCATGCGCCGATAAGCCTCTTCGAGCACCGCCAGGTAAAGCCCATCCTTGCTGCCGAAGTAGTAGTAAATCATGCGCTTGCTGGTGCGCGTGGCCGCCGCAATGGCATCGATGCGCGCGCCCGTGAGCCCCTTATCGGCAAACTCGTGCGTGGCCACGGCCAATATCTCGGCCATGGTGCGGGCGGGGTCATTGGTGCGGCCGGCCCCGCTGGCAGAGATCGGCAACGGATCCGAAGAATGTACCGCTTGGTTCATCGGCCGAAGTATAGAGCGCCGCAGGCGGTGTCAAAAACAGCCCGATGGCCCGATTGGCAAACCGGTGACGCGTTTGTGGCTGGCTCGCGGCTACAGTGGGGACCTGACTGTTCATTCAAAGGTACAAGCATGACCCACATCGGCATGATCGGCATTGGCATGATGGGCCACGGCATCGCGAGCAACCTGCTCAAGCACGGGCACAGCCTGACGGTGCTGGAACACCCCGGCAACCAGCCGCTCACAAGCCTGCTGGCCGCAGGCGCGCGCACCTGCAGCACGTCCCAGGCACTGGCTGCGCAGTCGGATGTGCTCATCCTGTGCGTGACGGGCACGCCGCAGGTCGAGGCGGTGCTGCTGGGCGAAGACGGCGTGCTCAAGGGCATGCGCCCGGGCACCACCGTCATCGATTGCTCCACCGCCGTGCCCGCATCGACTGAAAAAGTGGCGGCCTTGGTCATCGCCCAAGGCGGGCAGTTTCTCGACTCGCCCATGACCCGCACCCCCAAAGAAGCCGCCGAAGGCCGCTTGAACCTGCTGGTGGGCGGCGATGTGGCTTTGTTTGAACGCTGCCGCCCCATCCTGGCCTGCTTTGCCGAAAACATCGTGCACACCGGCCCCATTGGCTCGGGCCACCGCATGAAACTCTTGCACAACTACGTGTCGCTGGGCACCGTCACGCTGCTGGCCGAAGCGGCCGCTTGCGCGCAACGGGCGGGGGTGGACGCCCACACCTTTGTGGAAGTGCTGGCCAAAGGCGGCGGCTGGGGCGCGGCGCTGGAACGCCTGAAACCCACGCTCACCTCGGGCGACACCTCGGGCCTGCGTTTTTCCATGAGCAACGCGCTCAAAGACCTGACTTATTACAACCAAATGGCCAGCGACACCCACGCCGACCACACCGTGGCGCAGGCCGTCCAGAAAACCTTGGAGGCCGCCTGCCAAGAAGGAGATCCGAACGCGCTGGTGCCCGAGTTGGTGGCGCTGCTGGCCAAGCGGCAAAGCAACTGAGCGCTCAAGACGCTGGCTTGACAAGCTGAGGGGCGTTCACCATCGTGATCACCCCAAACGGGCAACGCCGCTCACATCGACTGCACCCCGTGCAGCCCTGTTCATCGTGCAGCACCGCATGCTTGCGCCAAGCCAGCACCTGCAAACTCAGCACCCCCGGCGGACACGCCGCCACACACCAACCGCAACCGGTGCAGCGGGGGGTGTGGATGTGGGGCAGCCTCACACCAAGGGCACCGTCAGCTGCGCAATCACCGCCCCTGTCTCAGGCCGCACCCCGCGCCACCAGGCAAAGGCCTCGGCCGCTTGCTCGGCCAGCATGCCCACGCCATCGGCCAAGCGCGTCACGCCCGCTTGCTGGGCCAGCTTCAAAAACGGTGTGAGTCCTTTGCCATAGGTCAGGTCATAGGCCAGGCAGCCCGGCGCAAACACGCTGGCTGGCAATGGTGGCAGCTCGCCGCTCAGGCTGGACGAGCTGGCGTTGAGCACCACATCAAAAGCCCCTTGCACCGCGTCATAACCCAGCCCCTGCACCGGCACCTGACCGGTTTGGTGCTGCAGCGCCAAAGCCGCCAGTTCTTGCGCTTTGGCCACGGTGCGGTTGACGATCACCAACTCGGCGGGTTGCTCGGCCAACAAGGGCAGCAAGGCCCCACGCGTGGCCCCCCCCGCGCCCAAAATCAACACCCGCCGCCCTTGCAGCGGGTGTTGCAAGTTGTGCACCAAATCGCGCACCAAACCCACGCCGTCAAAGTTTTCGGCATAGACACGCTCACCCTCGAACTTCAGCGCATTCACCGCCCCGGCCATCTGCGCGCTGAGCGCCAGGTCGGTGGCGTAAGCAAAAGCATCGAGCTTGAATGGCGCGGTCACGTTCATGCCGCGCCCGCCCGAGGCGCGAAACGCGTCCACGGTGGCCACAAACTCGCCCATGGGGCCAAGCACTTTGGTGTAGTTGATGTCTTGCCCGGTGACCTGGGCGAATGCGCTGTGGATGAGCGGCGACTTGCTTTGCGCAATGGGGTTGCCGATCACGGCGTAGCGGTCGGTGGAAGGATGGGAGATCGAGTTGGGCATCGTTGGAGTCATGGGGTGATCCGGAAAAACGCATTGGCACTGAAGCTCTGAATCTTAGCGGCCTCTCCAATGTGAGCACCGTGCCCCGCGCGCTGGACTTCAAGTGCAAAGGCACAATGCACCCCCACCAAGGCAAGGGCCCAAACAGTTGCGGTCTGGTGTCCAGATGGGCACGGCCTGATGACCCAGAACAAAACAAACAAGGAGGTTTGTGATGCCTGAAGAAAAAATAGACGCGCAAGAGATCAAGACAAGCGTCATGGACACCGAGATGCCAGCCTTTGCTCAGGATGTGTTGACATCCATTCAACAAGCCCAACGCGGCGAAGGCCAAGTGCAACACGTCACCTTGTCGGCTGCCGCAGAGGCTCGCGCCAAAGTGGGTTTGACGCAAACGGCCTTTGCTCAGCTGTTGGGGGTGTCGGTGCGCACTTTGCAAAACTGGGAACAAGGACGCAGCCAACCCTCTGGAGCCGCGAAAACCTTGATCAGGGTCGCCCAGCAGTGGCCCGACGTGCTGCGCTCGATGGCCTGAAATCAATGCCGCCCCACCAAGCGGTAAATCACCACGCCCAAGCCCGAAACCCCCACCGCCGCCAACGTGAAGGCATAGGGCAGCCAGCCGATGTCCACGCTTTGGGCCATGAGCAGCACCCCGGTGGACTGGCCAAAAAACAGCGAGCAGGCGAACAAGGTGACGGCCGTGCCGCGTGCGGCCGGGGCCATTTGGGTGGCCTGCACCTGCAAGGTGTTGTGCAGCATGTAAAAGCCCAGCCCCATCAGCAAGCAGGCCAGCATGCCCAGCCAAACCCCAGCCCCCCAGGCCAGCAACAGCAAGCCCGAGACCACCAAGCTGACCCCGGTCCTGACCAAGCCGCGCTCACCCAGCCAGGCCAACCAACGCCGCGCCAACTGGCTGTAAAGCAAACCGCCCACACCGTAGAGCATCATCACCGAGCCTGCGGCCACCACGCTCAGACCAAACTGCTGGTGCAAGTGGGTGGGTATGAAGGCCATGGCACCAAACACCAAGGCACCCTCGGTGGCCGTGACGCCCATCACCCAACGCACACGCGGCATGCCCAAGAGCTGCCCGGTGAGCCGAAACGCGGCCCACAAACCCGGGGCCTCCGTGGCAAGGCTTTGCGCCTGACGGCGCAAGCGGCGCAGCAGCAACACGGCCGCCAAACCAAACAGGGCCGACAACAGCACAAATGCGCCGCGCCAGCCCACCGTATCAGCTGCAAAGCCACCAAACCAAAGCCCACTCATCATGCCCAGCACGGTGGCACTCATCATCTTGGCCAGGGTTTCTTGGCGGCGCTCGTAAGGCACTTGGTCGCCCACCCAGGCCAGCGACAAGGGGATGATGCCCGCCGCCGCAGCGCCCATGAAGCCGCGCATCAGGACCAGCATGGGCAGGTTGACAGAAAAGGCCGTGATGGCGCTGAACACCGCGCAGGCCGACACCGCCAAGGACACCACGCGCAGCTTGCCAAAGCGTTCACCCAAGGGGCCGTAGAACAATTGCAAAACGCCATAGACCACCGCGAACACCGAGACCACCGCCGAGGCCTCACCGGTGCTGACGGCAAACTCTTGGCCCAGCACCACCAGCATCGGATCACAAATGCGCATGGAGGCCATGCTGGCAAAACCGGCCAGTCCCAGCAGCCTCAGGTGTTGGCGCTCGTCGATCGGGGTCATGCCGCTCATGCGCGGGCCAGTTGTTGTTCCAAATCGTGCAGCACCTGGTAGCAAGGCAGCACCTGCGCGATGCTGGCATTGGGTTCACGGCCTTCTTGGATCGCGGCAAAAAACTCGCGGTCTTGCAGCTCGATGCCGTTCATCGACACCGCCACTTGCGACACATCGATTTTTTCTTCTTTGCCGGTGAACAGGTCGTCGTAACGCGCCAGGTAAGTGCCGGTGTCGCCGATGTAGCGAAAGAAAGTGCCCAAAGGGCCGTCGTTGTTGAAACTCAAGCTGAGGGTGCAAATCGCACCGTTGGCCGCTTGCAGCTGAATGCTCATGTCCATGGCGATGCCCAAAGCGGGGTGGATGGGGCCTTGCAGCGCGTTGGCTTTGACGATGGGGCTGGCGCACTGGTAAGCGAACAGGTCCACCGTGTGTGCAGCGTGGTGCCACAGCAAATGGTCGGTCCAGCTGCGCGCTTGGCCCAGCGCGTTCATGTTGGTGCGGCGAAAAAAGTAAGTCTGCACATCCATTTGCTGGATGTTGAACTCGCCCGCTTTGATTTTGTGGTGCACCCACTGGTGGCTGGGGTTAAAGCGCCGGGTGTGGCCACACATGGCCACCAAGCCGGTTTCTTTTTGCACGCGCAGGACTTCTTGGCCCTCGTGGTAGACATCGCACAGCGGAATTTCGACCTGCACGTGCTTGCCCGCCTTCAGGCAAGCCAGGGTTTGGCTGGCATGCATTTGTGTGGGGGTGCACAGGATCACGGCGTCGACTTCTTTCAGGGCCAAAGATTCGTTCAAGTCTGTGGTGACGTGGCCAATGCCGTGTTGGTCAGCCACCTCTTTGGTTTTGGCGAAGTCGCGACCGATCAAGGAGACGACTTGCACGCCGTCAATGTTGCGGATGCCGTCCAGGTGTTTGATGCCAAAGGCACCTGCGCCAGCGAGGGCGACTTGGATGGGTTTGCTCATGGGTGCTTTCTTTGAATGGTGAAGGCGTTTTAAGATTTATTTGAGTTTGAAAAGATTGCGCAGGGCCAGGCCGATGAGAAACAGGGCGATCAGGCTGAGGGTTTTGTGCAAAAACAACCACCCCACAGAAACGCCCTTGATGGTGGAATCCAATTGCTCAAACCCAGGCAAGGGCAAGGCTTGCTGCAAGCTGAAGGTGAACCATTCACCTTGGAGCCGACAATCTGTTTGTCCGAGCACACACAGCGACTGGGGGCTGGCGTGAGCGCCGTAAATCTGCGCAAAGACCAACCATGTGGCGGTCAACAACAAAAAGGGCCGCATCACACTGAAACCATAGTCGCTGAATGTGTTGTATGCCCAGAACAGCCACCGCTTCAAACCCGTTTCGAGCAGCGTTTCTTCTGCCATTTCTAAACGGAAAAAGCGCTGCTCTTCGCGTATGGCTTGTTGTTTGCTGAATGCAAGTTTGAGCGTGCGGTAGGCGCGTGCGGCGTCTTCGCTGCCTGTGGCTTCAGGAAAAATGGCCCCTTCAAAGCTGGTGTCCTGGTGAAGTTCACACCCGTGAAAGGTGGGTGCTACCGCGAAATGGGCGCTTTTGAAGCTGGTTGCATTTGCAAAATGACGCCCATTGAATGACACAGGGCCTTTGAAAATGGCCTTGTCAAAACACACATGGCCACTGAATTTTTGAGACAAGCTGTCGCAAGTTGAGAAGTCGACCACCCCCAAAAACTGGCATCCCACAAATGACAAGGCCGATTCAAACCGTGTGTTGACGAATGAAACGGAAGAGCCAAAATTGGCATCGTCAAAATCAGCGGCTTCTTGAAAATGGGCATCCTCAAAACAAGCGTGAATCCCAAAATTGACGCGACGAAAATTGACGTGTGCAAATTTGGCCGACCTGAAAGAAGCTTGATGGCCAAATGAAAACCCTTCAAAGGAAGTCGTCACGGGCCCAGAATCTGAATTCGTGTCTGAAGCAAAATCATTGGAAGAAAAATCAGCCTTGTTATCAAACCCTTGGATGACATCGACACCGCCAAGGCTTGGAAAGCTTTGACGCCAAGCATTCCAAACGATGCAAGCTCTGCTGATCGACAACGCACTCTCAAAGCCACTGGTTTGCGCCATGTTGACAAAATACGCGCTCCTGCTCTGCTTGGCCAAGGCCAAACACCCCGCCTTGCTGATGTTGTCGGGTGTGCCGTTTTCGGGCTTGCAAAAAATCTCACGGATGGTTTCGCGCACGGGAATGCCGTCGATTTCGAGCGGCAGTTTTTCGAGGTCAGGATGCTCGCTCATGTCTGCACCCCCAACACCTTCGCCACATCCAACAGCGGGATCACCTGCGCGTTGTCCGCCAAGGGCCAAGACGCGCTGACGGGTGCCACCACATAAGCGCGGCTCAGTTGCAAATCGGCACAGGCGTTCCAAAAACCTTTGGTGACTCGCGGCGCGTTGGAGAGTTTGATTTCAAACCCGATGCGCTGTGCCCCGGTATCAACCACCGCGTCCATTTCTGCACCGGCCGCTGTGCGGTAAAAGTTCAGCGTGGCGTTGCCACCCGCCATCATGGGCAACAAGGCCGCGATGTGGTTCATCACCAGTCCCTCCCACGAATAGCCCGACATGGGGTGCCCCTGCAAATCATGGGCATTGCCAATGCCCAGCAAGGCGTGCAACAAGCCCGCATCGCGAAAGTAAATTTTGGGCGACTTGACCAAGCGCTTGCTCAAGTTGACAAAGTAGGGTTCGACTTTGCGCACGATGAGGGCATCACAAAAAATGTCCAGGTAACGGTTCACGGTGATGGGTGAAATGCCGCCCATGGCCACAGCCAAGCTCGACGCGTTGAACAGTTGCCCATGTTGGTGCGCCAGCATGCGCAAAAAACGCCACAGGGTTTCGCCCGCAATGGTGATGCCCAATGCGGGTAAATCGCGGCGCACAATCGATTGCAGATAGTCGTTGCGCCAACGCAGCGAATGCGCATCGGTTTTGGCCAAGGCGCTCAAGGGCATCCCCCCACGCTGCCAATGTGCTTGCAAGGCCAACAACTGCTGCGTTGAATTTTGGCCGACTGTGGCGGTTTGCACTTCGTGCCACAGCAAGGGGGGCAATTCCAAGTAGCTCACTCGTCCGGCCAACGACTCTGCCGATTGTCGCAACAAGGCCCCACTGGCCGAACCCAAGAGCAAAAAGCGTCCCGGCCTGCGCTCAGCGTCGATTTCTGGGCGAAGTTGTACAAACAACTCGGGTATGGCTTGCACTTCATCCAACACGACAAAACGGTTGCGATGAGCTGCAAAAAATGCGCTGGCTTGGTCCAGCTTGGCCCGGTCTTCGGGCAATTCCAAATCCAAAAAAACCGCATCCGGTGCTTGTGCAGCCCACGCTCGCGCCAGGGTGGATTTGCCCACCTGGCGTGCACCCAACAAGACCACACCGGGTGAATAATCCAAGCGATCTTGCAACTCTCGATCAAAAAAACGATGAATCATCATTGCATTTTGTTATACGAGGTATCAAAATGCAAGGAATAATGATCTTTTTCTGTCTCAAGCATTTTCCAAAATCACATGCCCCACCGCCGTGTTGCTGGCAGGCACATGGTAAAAGCGGTGCCGCAATTTGGGGGTAGGACCCGTGGCTTGGCCGCCTTCGATGTCGCTCATCGCACCACGGGCGATCAGCCACATGACCAACTCAATGCCTTCGCTGCCCGCTTCGCGCACGTAGTCGATGTGCGGCCTGGCGGCAGTGGCGGCTGGGTCTTCGATCAGCTGGTCGAGCCAGGCCTTGTCCCACGCACGGTTGATCAGGCCGGCCCGTGCGCCTTGCAGTTGGTGGCTCATGCCGCCTGTGCCCCAGATGTGCACCTTGATGTCTTCGTCGTAGCTCTGCACGGCTTTGCGGATGGCCTGGCCCAAATTGAAGCAGCGCTGACCGCTGGGCACGGGGTACTGCACCACGTTGACGGCAAACGGGATCACCGGGCAAGGCCAGCTGCCCTTCACAGGGTCTTGTTCACCACACATCAGCGACAAAGGCACAGTCAGGCCGTGGTCCACGTCCATTTTGTTCACGATGGTCAGGTCAAAGTCTTGCTGGATGACCGAATGCGCGATGTGGCTGGCCAGCTCGGGGTGGCCCCTGACAACAGGCACTGGGCGCGGCCCCCAGCCCTCATCGGCCGGTGAGAATTGCGCAGCGGTGCCAATCGCAAAGGTCGGGATCATGTCCAGGCTGAAGGCCGTGGCGTGGTCGTTGTAGACCAAGAAAATCACATCGGGCGTGTTGTCCCTCATCCATTGTTTGGAGAAGTCGTAGCCCGCGAACAGGGGTTTCCAATAGTCTTCTTGGGTTTTACCCAGGTCCATGGCCGCGCCGATGGCGGGCACATGCGAGGTGTAGACGGATGCGGTGATTTTGGCCATGTTTGTTCTCTCAAAATAATCGGGATCTGACCCCCATTAATTAATCGGGGTCAGACCCCAATTAAATCTCGTTAAGGCTTTTGGCCTGCGGCGCCTTGGGGCTGCTTGTGGGCTTGGGCGCTGCCGTTTTCGCCAACGAAGCGGTTGCCCTCGATGCTGCGGCCGCCTGCGATCATCATGTGGCGGTATTCCTCTTCGGTCATGCCGGTCATGGAGCCCGCCATTTGTTGGAAGCTCTTGCCGTCGGTCGCGCCGATCTTGGCCAAGAAATAAATGTTGCCGCCGGTGCGCATGCACCAGTTCAGGTCGCGCGCCAACACGGCTTGCTTTTGCTCTTCGCTCATGGGCCACTCATCCAGGTAAGCGCGCTCATCGGCTTTGAAGCGCTCGCGGTTCTCGGCCTTCATCAGCGACATGCAAAACTGGTTGAGCCCATAGCCTTTGCGCGATTGCTCGGCGTCAAAAATCAGGGTGCCGGGGACGTCTTTGTAGGGTTTGTCTAAAGCCATCAGGTTCCTTTGGGTTTCAGTGGTGGTTCAAAGCAGGATCGCCACGTCGCTTCGCTCCTCGCGATGACGGCCACGTCGCTTCGCTCCTCGCGATGACGGCGCGCAATGGTCCCTTCATAGAGATGAATGCACCAATTCTCGTCATGGTGAGCCAAGCGTGGCCATCCAGTCTCGTCATGGCGAGCCAAGCGTGGCCATCCAGCCTCGTCATGGCGAGCCAAGCGTGGCCATCCAGTCTCGTCATGGCGAGCCAAGCGTGGCCATCCAGCCTCGTCATGGCGAGCCAAGCGTGGCCATCCAGTCTCGTCATGGCGAGCCAAGCGTGGCCATCCAGTCTTGTCCATGGGGGGCGTCAAGGCTTCTCTTCGGGCCAATACAAGCGCATCGGATTGTCCACCAGCAGCTTTTTTTGCAGCTCTGCCGTGGGCGCAATATGAGGGATGAAGTCCACCAGCAGGCCGTCGTCGGGCATGTGGTCTTTCAGGTTAGGGTGGGGCCAATCGGTGCCCCAAAGCACGCGGTCGGGGAACTCTTGCACGATGCGTTTCGCAAACGGGATCACGTCTTGGTATGCGTTCTGCTCACCGTTCAAGGCCTTGGGGCCTGTCACCGACAAACGCTCGGGACACGACACCTTGCTCCACACATGGCTGTGCTCACGCATGAATTTCTGGAACAGCGCGAACTGCGGACCGTCCACCGGCAGCGACACATCGGGGCGGCCCATGTGGTCGACCACCACCGTGTTGGGCAGTGCAGTAAAAAAGTCCCACAGCTCGGGCAGGTCCACCGCTTCAAAATAAATCACCACATGCCAGCCCCATTTTTGGATGCGGCCCGCGATCTCCAGCAACTCGTCTTTGGGCGTGAAGTCAACCAGGCGCTTGACAAAGTTGAAGCGCACGCCGCGCACGCCGGCGTCGTGCATGGCCTGAATTTCTTCGTCGGTGACGCTGCGCTTGACGGTGGCCACGCCGCGCGCCAGGCCACCCGAGTTCAGCAAGGCATCGACCATGGCGCGGTTGTCCGCACCGTGGCAAGTGGCCTGCACCACCACGTTGCGCGCAAAGCCCAAGTGGTCGCGCAATGCAAACAGCTGCTGCTTGCTGGCGTCGCACGGCGTGTACTTGCGCTCGGGCGCATAAGGGAACTGTGCGCCGGGGCCGAACACGTGGCAGTGGGCATCGACCGCGCCTGTGGGCAGTTGGAATTTGGGCTTGCTGGGACCGGTGTACCAGTCCATCCAGCCCGGAGTTTTGGTGAAGTCACCGGTGATGGGTTTACTCATGTCGAAAACCTTTCAATGGGTCTTTTTGTAGGAGCCCACCCCGTGGGCGATCAAGCGCATCAGGGTCCACCCACCATCGCCCACAGGGGTGGGCTCCTACAAAGGGAAAATCAATCGATGTATTTCAGGCCCGCTGCCGCCAGCGGCTCGCGCATCTTGTACATGTCCAGGCCCAGCACGCCTGAGGCCAACTTGGCGCGTTTTTCGCCTTCGTTGGCTTCACGCGCTTGCGCGGCTGCCAAAGTTTTGGCAGCCAAGGC
>NZ_JBIKIL010000146.1:0-8695 GCF_044361645.1 Limnohabitans sp.
TCTTTGCCGGTGTCCATCTCAAGGGCCACAGCGCGGTGTTCGGCCAGGTGCAGCGCGGCCTCAAAGCTCTCGGCCAAGCGCTGGCGCAGGGCGTCGCGCGCTTTGGCATCTTCTTCAGAGCGAACCTTGATGCGGTCCACCACCACGTCGATGTTGTGCTTCTCGGTTTTTTTCAGCGTGGGCAGGTCTTCCACTTCCACCGTCTGGCCATTGATGCGAAAGCGCACATAGCCCAGGGCCTGCATCTGCTCAAACACCTTTTCAAACTCGCCTTTTTTCTCACGCGCAATCGGCGCCAGGATCATCAGCTTGGTGTCTTGGGGCAGGGCCAGCACGGCGTCCACCATCTGGCTCACGGTTTGCGCTTGCAGCGCCAGGTTGTGCTCTGGGCAGTAGGGCGTGCCTGCGCGGGCATAGAGCAGGCGCAGGTAGTCGTGGATCTCGGTCACGGTGCCCACGGTGGAGCGCGGGTTGTGGCTGGTGGCTTTTTGTTCGATGGAAATCGCAGGCGACAGGCCCTCGATCAGGTCCACATCGGGCTTGTCCATCAGCTGCAAAAACTGCCGCGCATAAGCCGACAGGCTTTCCACGTAGCGGCGTTGGCCTTCGGCGTACAGCGTGTCAAAGGCCAGGCTGGACTTGCCCGAACCCGACAAGCCGGTGATCACCACCAACTGGTTGCGCGGGATGTCCAGGTCGATGTTTTTCAGGTTGTGGGTGCGCGCACCGCGCACGCTGATGTGGGTTTGCCGCAAGGCCGAGGCCAAATACAGCGCTCGGTCAGGTTCTTCGGGCAAGGCAGGAGAGTCAACAAGTTTCACAGTGGGCGGCCAAATCAGCAAAACCTTCGATTATCCCCTCCGGCGCTGTTTTTGGCACTTAAGCAACTTGATCGGGGACAATGACGCCTTTGTTTCGCCGCTTGACGGCAGCTTTGTTTGGTCGGCACCTTGCATCCCCATTTTTCAGCCCCTTTGGACATGAGCGCCACCGAGCGCCGCGCCAGCGCCTCATTGGCCAGCATTTTTGCGCTGCGCATGTTGGGCCTGTTTTTGGTCTTGCCAGTGTTTGCCATGGAGGCACGCCGCTACCCCGGCGGCGATGACCCGGTGTGGCTGGGCTTGGCCATGGGTATTTATGGTCTGACACAGGGCGCGCTGCAGTTGCCTTTTGGCATGGCCTCTGACCGCTTTGGCCGCAAGCGGGTCATTGTGCTGGGTTTGCTGATTTTTGCCTTGGGCAGCTTTTGGGCGGCGGCGGCCACCGACCTGACCAGTTTGTTGCTGGGACGCAGCTTGCAAGGTGCGGGGGCGGTGTCGGCCGCGGTCACGGCTTTGTTGGCCGACTTGACGCGCGACGAGGTGCGCACCAAGGCCATGGCTTTGGTGGGCGGCAGCATCGGCCTGATGTTCGCGTTGTCTTTGGTGGTCGCGCCCTTGCTGACAGCTTGGATCGGTTTGGCAGGCTTGTTTGGGCTGACGGGCGTGCTGGCCCTGGGGGGTGTGGGGGTGGTGGTTTGGGGCGTGCCGCCTGCGCCCGAGCCCTTGACCGGGCAGGGGCGTGGGCACTTGCGCGATGTGCTGCAGCACGCCGACTTGATGCGCCTGAATGTGGGCGTTTTTGTGTTGCACGCGGTACAGCTGGCCATGTGGGTGTCGGTGCCGGGCTTGCTGGTGCAGGCGGGCTTGCAGACAGCGCAGCATTGGCAGGTGTACCTGCCGGTGGTGCTGGTGTCGTATTTGTTTTTGGGCCTGGTGTTTGCCATGGAACGGCGCGGACAGCTGAAAAAAGTATTTTTGTGCTCGATTGCCCTGATCGCGGTGGTCCAGCTGGGCTTGTTCTGGCAGTCGGTGGGCAGCACCCATTTGAGCGAGATGGCGGTGTTGTTGCTGCTGTTCTTTTGTGGCTTCAATGCATTGGAGGCAACGCAACCGAGCATGGCCTCGCGCATCGCTCCGCCCGCCATGCGGGGCATGGCTTTGGGGGTTTACAACACGCTGCAGTCTTTGGGCTTTTTTGCGGGTGGGCTGATGGGCGGCTGGTTGGTCAAGTCCTGGGGCAGTCCTGTGCTTTTTTTAAGCTGCAGCCTGGCATTGCTGGTGTGGCTGTGGGTGGCGTGGTCGATGCAAACCCCGGGTCGCGCTGTGCCGGTCGGTCGGCTGGCTTGAGGCAGACCTGCAGCGCTGGCATGGGCTTTGGCGTGGCCTGCTGAGGGCCGGATTGGCCTCATAATTCAGGCACAACCGAGGAGTTTTTCATGGCATCCGTCAACAAAGTCATCATCGTCGGCAACCTGGGTGCCGACCCCGAAACCCGCTACCTGCCCTCAGGCGATGCAGTCACCAGCATCCGCGTGGCCACCACCGACCGCTACAAAGACAAGCAGTCGGGCGAGATGAAAGAGGCCACCGAGTGGCACAGCATCAGCTTTTTTGCCAAGTTGGCTGAAATCGCGGGCCAGTACCTGCGCAAAGGCAGTCAGGTGTATGTCGAGGGCAGCCTGCGCACCCGCAAATACACCGACAAAAACGGCGTCGAAAAATACGCCACCGACATCCGCGCCGACAGCATGCAGATGCTGGGCAGTCGCCAAGGCATGGGCGGCCCGGCTGAAGATGGCGGCAGCGGTGCTGGTTATGCCCCGCGCCAAGCCGCGCCGGCCCGTCCTGCAGCTGCACCGGCCAGCCGCCCCGCGGCCGCCGCCAAGCCAGCCGCCAGCAACTTTGACGACATGGACGACGACATCCCGTTCTGAAGAGCAGCGCGCCATCGACGTCCGTCCCCCAACCCGTGGTCAAGCCCACGGGATGTTGAGAGCCGTGGCCATTGGGCCGGGCATATGGCGGGTGCCAGAGCCGCCCGGGCCATGGGGGTACGTTGAGGGGGCGAGGAGGGTGGCGAGGAGGTTGGCGTTGATGGGATTCGGGCTGCTGGTGGAGATTTCTCTTGGCGGCCATGGCGAGTGGCTGCAAGCTCGGTCAAAATAGTCCCATGAACGAAATCACCTCCCGATTTTTGCCGCAAGAAGACGAACAACGACGCGAGTTGCACAACGAGGTGCATGCCCGCCCGCCCGCCCGCGTGCGCTTGCCTGCCTTGATTGTTTACGTAGCGGTGCTCAACCATGGCATTTCGCGCGAGCAAGAGTGGGCCCACTTGCGGCAGTTGCCCGGTCATGCCGATTTGCAACTGGCGCTTTTGCAGGGCAATTTTTTGCGCCTGCGCTGTGACCACTTCACCGTCAAGTGGGAGCGTCACGCCGAGTTCACCCGCTACTCCATTGTTCAGGCCTTGCCCGCCCACGCGCAGTGGGGGGCCGAGTTGCCCGAGTTGGCCCAGCATGTGGCCACCGGCACCGAGTGGTTGCGCAGCTTGCCCGGGCAGACCATGGCGGCGATCCATTTGGGCATGCTGCCAGCCGAGATGGACTTGGCCGACTTGATCCCCACAGCGCAGGCGTGGTTGGGCGAGGGCACGGTGCTGGCCTCGCGGATGGGTAACACCACCGAGGGACTGCCGCATTCCTGCATCCTGACGCACTTTCGCATCGGAGACGATGGGTTTGAGCGCATGCTGGTGGTGGCCCCAGAGAACACGACCGAGGCACGGGTTGGGCGCATTTCACAGCGACTCTTGGAGTTGGAGACCTATCGCCTGATGGCCTTGCGCGGCCTGCCAGTAGCCAAAAATCTGTCTGCCATGTTGTCTTCAGCGGAAGCGCAATTGGCCGACATCACGGGTTTGCTGGAGCGCAAGGGCGAGACCGATCAGGCCTTGCTCGATTTGTTGGTGGCTTTGGCCGCTCGCATTGAGCGGGCCACCGCCGAACATGGCTTTCGTTTTTCAGCCACCCGAGCCTATGACAGTTTGGTGAGTCAGCGCTTGGTCGAGTTGCGCGAGCGGCCGATTTCGGGCACTCAAACTTTGGGCGAATTCATGCAACGGCGTTTGTCGCCCGCCATGGCCACGGTGCAGGCCACCGAGAAGCGCCTGGCCTCTTTGGCCGAGCGTGTTTCGCGCACCAGTGCCTTGTTGCGCACGCGGGTGGACATTGCCACCGAGGCGCAAAACCAGCTCTTGCTTGAAAAACTCACACGTGGCCAAGAGTTGCAGCTGCGTTTGCAGGTCACGGTAGAGGGCCTGTCGATGGCTGCGATTTCTTACTACGTGGTCAGTTTGTTGTTTTACGCCCTCAAGGGCCTCAAGGCCTACGGCGTGCCTATCCATCCGGAAATGGCTGTGGCCCTGATGCTGCCTTTGGTGCTGTGGAGTGTCTGGCGCAGTCGGCAAAAAATCCATGCCAAATTGAACCGCAAGGACGTTTGAAACCCGTGCTGCCCTTGGGGGCGAGCTGGGCAGCCCTATTTCACCGTTGAGGGGGGCCAGGTTCAGCCAGGACAGGCGCTGGCCGCATGGATCACGCCGCCGCCTAAGCACACCTCGCCGTCGTACAGCACGGCGCTTTGGCCGGGAGTCACCGCCCACTGGGCTTGGCTGAAGACAAGGCCAAAGCAGGGCGCTTCACCGAGTCTGTCCAAAGCTTGGTAGGTGCACGCCGCATCGTTTTGCCGGTAACGTGTTTTGGCCGCCAAAGACCCGGATGTAGGGGGCTGGCCTGCGCACCAACTCACGTCGCTGGCCTGCAGTTGCGTCGAGAGCAGCCAAGCATGGTCGTGGCCTTGAACCACCCACAGGGTGTTGTTGGGAATGTCTTTGCGGGCGACAAACCAAGCTGTGTGTTGGCCGCCGCCTCTTTGGACCCCTTTGGCTTTGATGCCGCCGATGCCCAAGCCTTGGCGCTGGCCCAAGGTGTAGAAGCTCAGGCCCACATGTTGGCCGATGGTGCGGCCCAAAGGGTCTTTGATGGGGCCGGGCTCTTTGGAGATGTAGCGGTTTAAAAATGCTCGAAACGGCCGCTCACCGATAAAGCAGATGCCAGTCGAGTCTTTCTTCTTGGCGTTGGGCAGGCCGATTTCTTCGGCGATGCGTCGGACCTCGGTTTTGTGCAGATGGCCCACGGGAAACAAGGTCTTGCAAAGCTGAGCTTGGTTCAGGCGGTGCAAAAAATAGCTTTGGTCCTTGGCCGGGTCGAGGCCCTTGAGCAATTCCACTTGGCCGTTGGCGGCCTGGTGCCGCACGCGGGCATAGTGACCCGTGGCGATTTTGTCGGCCCCCACCTGCATGGCGTGGTCCAAAAAAGATTTGAATTTGATTTCGGCATTGCACAAGATGTCCGGGTTGGGCGTGCGCCCGGCCTGGTATTCGCGCAAAAATTCTGAAAATACCCGGTCTTTGTAATCGGCTGCGAAATTCACATGCTCGATCTCGATGCCCAACACATCGGCCACTGCAGCGGCATCCACAAAGTCCGCGTTGGATGAGCAGTGCTCGCTGTCGTCGTCGTCTTCCCAGTTTTTCATGAAGATGCCGATCACCTCATGGCCCTCTTGTTTGAGCAGGTGAGCGGTTACGGCTGAATCCACGCCGCCAGACAAGCCAACGACCACACGTGAGAGATGAGACATGCGCAGATTATCCTGCGCAAGCGCAGACCCTTTGGCGCAGCGGTGAAAATTTATAATCACACATTGGTTCCAACTTATGCCCCTGCATTGCACATGGTGCACCCCCATTCGAACATTCCTGCACGACAGCGCGCGGGGCTTGTTCATCGTTACCCACAGCGGCTTGGCCATGGTGGGGCTGACAACGGCCGCCTTGGTGTTGGCTTTGTGGTGGCATCCCCATTGGTTGCAGCAAGCCGAGGGGGCCGTGTTCCAGTGGTTGCGAGAGCGTGAAGTGCTGCTGTCTTGGTTGCCTGAAAACGCTGCAGAGCGGGCCACGGCGGTTGATCTCAAAGACCTGACTGCGCAGCAGGCTGCGGTGGCGGTTTGGTTGGGTCGCAGATACAAAATTGCCCCAGAGCCTTTGGCTGCCTTGGTGGCCGAGGCGCATCTGTTGTCCAAAAAAACCAAGCTCGAACCGCACTTTATTTTGGCCGTCATGGCCATTGAGTCCAACTTTCACCCTTTCGTGCAAAGCCATGCGGGCGCGCAAGGTCTGATGCAAGTGATGCCGGGAATCCATGCCCAGCGTTATGTGCCTTACGGGGGGCCCTTGGCGGCCTTTGATCCGATCACCAATTTGCGCGTTGGGACCGCAGTGCTGGCGGAAGCCGTTGCGCTGCGGAGGGGGTCTTTGGAAGATGGGCTCAAGTTTTATTTGGGTGGCTACGCCTTGACCGCAGGCGGTGCTTATGTGGCCAAAGTCTTGGCCGAGCAAGACCTGATGGACCAAGTGGCAGCGGGCGAAAAAGTGCCTTTCAAATGAGCCCTGGCGACTTGTACTTTGGCCCAATGAGCAAAACTGGGGGGCTTTTAACCCGCCTCTTTGACACGCAAAAAACACGCCCGTCATGACCCGACCGGTGCCCAAGACCTGCCTGCACACCCATTGAGTCTGCCATCGCAAGCCGCAGCGCCGCTCAGCACTCAAAGCGCGGCAAGTAGCCTGTCTGCGTTCATGGCTGCAAAGGCGGCAATTGGGCAACCGCTGGGTCGGTGTAGACCACCGAGAGTGGGAAGCGCTGGCCAGCCAAGTGGTCTTCCATGCAGCGCAAAACCAAGGGGCTGCGGTGCCTGTGGGCGCTGGCGCGCACTTCTTCGGGAGTCATCCACAGCGTGCGCACAATGCCCTCGTCTAGGCGCATGGGGTGCAGCGCATCGCCGATGACACCGCAAAAAGCCAGGCGCAGGTAGGTGATGTCTTCACCCGTGGCAGGCCGTTGAAAACGTGACAAATAAACGCCCACCAAGGCGGTGGGCGTGAAGGGGTGGGCCGTTTCTTCTAAAGTCTCGCGAGTGCAAGCCTGTGCAGGCGACTCGCCCGGGTCCAGGTGACCGGCCGGGTTGTTCAGGCGCAAGCCGTCTTGTGTGTGTTCTTCAATCAGCAAATAGCGGCCTTCTTTTTCAATGATGGCGGCCACAGTGACATTGGGTTTCCAGCGTGTGTCCATGGGGTGAATTATCCCTGTCCTGCGAGGCAAAGGCTGTCAAGGCAGGGCGCCGCCGGTGGCTGATGGCTCAGCCTGGCCAAGTCAAGTCCAGACGAAGTCGACCAAATATCAGCCATTTATGATGTACGGATTGGCTTGTCACACGCCGGATCAAGGCCGCTGCCAGCTTGGTGAGGTCTGACTTCGGTTAAGCTTTGAGATTGGCCGTACTTTTTTTGTGGATTGAGCGAGGAGACAGACATGCAAGCAGGCGATCAGGCCGCCACGCCCCAGCGCATCGGCGTGCCCAAAGAGATTTTCCCCGGCGAGAAACGGGTGGCTACAGTGCCCGATGCGGTGATCAAATTGGTCAAACTGGGCTTTGCCGTGGTCGTCGAGCAAGGCGCGGGCGATCTGGCCGACCTGTCTGACGCGGCTTTCGTGGCAGCGGGCGCCAGCATCGCCCCCAATGCCGCTGCGCTGTGGCGCGGCGCAGACATTGTCTTCAAGGTGCGCGCCCCCACGCCAGACGAAGTGGCCATGATGCACCCGGGCCAGACCCTGATTGGCTTTTTGTGGCCCGCGCAAAACCCCGAATTGATGCAACTGCTGGCGGCCCAAAAGGTCACGGCCTTGTCGATTGACGCGCTGCCGCGCACGCTCAGCCGTGCCCAGAAGATGGACGCGCTGACCTCCATGGCCGGGGTCAGCGGTTACCGCGCCGTGGTCGAGTCGGCCAATGCCTTCGGGCGCTTTTTCAACGGCCAGATCACGGCGGCGGGCAAAGTGCCCCCGGCCAAAGTGTTCATTGCGGGGGCCGGTGTGGCAGGGCTCGCCGCGATTGGCGCGGCCGCCAGCCTGGGCGCCATCGTGCGCGCCAACGACACCCGCGCCGAAGTGGCCGACCAAGTGGTCTCGCTGGGCGGTGAGTTCGTCAAAGTCAATTACGAAGAAGAAGGCTCGGGCGGCGGCGGTTACGCCAAGGTCATGAGCGAGGGCTTTCAGGCTGCGCAGCGCGAGATGTACGCCAGCCAAGCCAAAGAGTGCGACATCATCATCACCACCGCGCTGATCCCCGGCAAACCCGCGCCCAAGCTGATCACCGCCGAGATGGTGCAAAGCATGAAGCCGGGCAGCGTGATCGTGGACATGGCGGCCGAGCAAGGCGGCAACTGCGAGTTGACCGTGCCTGGCCAAGCGGTGGTGCGGCACGGCGTGACCATTGTGGGCTACACCGATTTGGCCTCGCGCATGGCGCGCCAGTCGTCCACGCTGTACGGCACCAACTTGTTCCGCTTGACGGAAGAGCTGTGCAAAACCAAGGACGGCGTGATCCACGTCAACATGGAAGACGATGCGATCCGGGGTCTGACCGTCATCAAAAACGGTGAGATCACCTGGCCTGCGCCGCCGCTGGTGGTGGCGCCCAAGCCTGCGCCCAAGCCGACGGCGGCCCCTGCTGCCAAAAAAGGCCACGGCCATGGTGAAGCTTCGGGCCCCATGCCCGCAGGCAAGTTGCTGACCGTGGCGGCAATCACAGCGGTGTTGTTTGCGGTGGTCGGTGCCTATGCGCCGGCCGAGTTCTTGTCGCACTTCACGGTCTTTGTGTTGGCCTGTTTTGTGGGCTACATGGTGGTGTGGAACGTCAAGCCCGCGCTGCACACGCCGCTCATGAGCGTGACCAACGCGATCAGCTCCATC
>NZ_JBIKIL010000026.1:0-34418 GCF_044361645.1 Limnohabitans sp.
CCGTCTTCGCCCAAATAAGCCCCCCAAGTCCAAGCGGCCACCATCAGGTGGATGGTGTTGCCTTTGGGGCTGACGCCCAACTTTTTGTCACCAATCCAGGTCAGCGGGCGGATGTAGCCCGATTCCAAGTTGTTGGCCCGCACCACATCGCGCTGGGCCTCGTTGAGTTGCGCTTGGGTAAAGGGAATGCTCATGCGCAAAATTTTGGCGCTGTTGAACAAGCGCTCGGTGTGGTCTTGCAGCCGGAAGATGGCGGTGCCTTGCTCGGTTTTGTAGGCGCGCACGCCCTCAAAAGCGCCGCAACCGTAATGCAGGGTGTGGCTCAGCACGTGGATCTTGGCATCGCGCCAATCGACCATCTGGCCGTCCATCCAGATTTTGCCGTCACGGTCTGACATGGAGGGAATGACAACGCTCATGAAAGTGTCCTTATGAAGCTGCAATAAAAAAAGCTGGGCCGATTTTACGGCTTTGGCTGTTCGGGCCGCACCAGCGTCCATTCGGTTAATTTTCCGCCCACAAAAGTGCAGGTGACCACCGACTGGCTGTCGTCCGTCCAAGCGTAGACCTCGGGCTGGGTGTCTTTGGCCGTTAGCAACAGGCCCAAAGCGCGAGTCATGGCGATGACGTGCATCAGCGACACCCCCTTTTGCAATCTGGCATGGAGCATGACCGCGCTGGCCACATGGCCGATGGGGCGGTGGGCGGCTTTTTTGAGCACCGCCACCAAACGGGTGAAGTGCAGCAGCACCCACATCACGATGCCGCCAAGGGCCAAGGCCAGACCCGCCCAGCCAAAAGCCAGCCAAGCCCCGAGTGTCAACACGCTCAGGGCTGTCAGGGTGAGGAGGCGGGTGACATTCATGGGGGCAGATTGTGCCTTGTGTTGGCTTGTAAAGAGACGGGCAGGCCCGGGCGCACTGCGTAAAGGTTTTCGAATCAGAAACGCAGCTACTAGAAAATTCCCCAAACAAAACTTAATTGTTGACAAAAAAACCAATTGGTAATAAATTAATACAAGCCGGTAACTTAAACGACCGGTTATTCTGAATTTCAACCATGAACAGCCTAAAGGCGAAGGAGAGCGACATGAAATCGAACATGAAGAGATGGGTGGTCGCGTTGATCACCGCTGGTGCAGCCATGCTGTCGGCTTGCGGCGGCAGCGACCACGAAAACGAGGCCTTAGACATAGTGAGTCTGGCAAAAAGCAACACCAACTTGAGCGTTTTGGGTGAGGCCATTGAGGCCGCTGGCTTGGAGACGACTTTGCGCGGAGCGGGGCCTTTTACTGTATTTGCGCCGACCAACGAGGCTTTTACGGCTTTGCTGTCAGATCTCAATTTGACCAAAGCCCAGTTGCTGGCCGACAAAGCTTTGTTGACCTCGGTGTTGACCTACCACGTGTTGGGCTCCAAAGTGGTGTCCACCGCTGTGCCCTTGGGCCAGCCCATCACCACGCTGCAAAAAGGCATTTTCAAAGCCGAGGCTTCGGGTGGAAGTTTGAAAATCACCGACGGACGCAACCGCGTGAGCAATGTCGTGACAGCCGACGTGGGCGCGCAAAATGGGGTGGTGCACATCATCGACAAAGTCTTGCTGCCCGCGGACAAGAACGTGGTTCAAACCGCCATTGCTTTGAGCACTGCGCCCCAACCCCAATTCACCATTTTGGTCGAGGCCATTGTTGCGGCAGACTTGCAAAACACTTTGAGTGGTGCAGGTCCATTCACTGTTTTTGCCCCGACAGACGCGGCCTTCGCGGCCTTGTTGACAGAACTGAGCATCACCAAAGAAGCTTTGCTGGCAAATAAGACTCTGCTGACCAAAGTGTTGACTTACCACGTGGTGCCCGGTTTGGTGTTGAAGGCGCAGGTGCCTGTGGGCAGCGCCATCACCACGGTGCAGGGGGAGACCTTCACGGTCAACGCCGCATTGGCCATCACCGACCAAAGATCGCGCAGCGCCAACATCATTAGCACCGACGTGCTGACCAGCAACGGCGTGATCCACGTGATCGACAAAGTGATCTTGCCCCAACCGTGATGCCCAGCGTGGGATAAACGAGCCACCAGACCGCCTTTGGGCGGTCTTTTTGATGGGTCTCTTTGTGTTTTTGAGTTCAGGCTGGGGCATTTTTGATGCCTTCGCATTGAAATGTGGTGTGACACGCCTAGCACTGCGGCGGTTGTGTAAAGTAGCCGCCCAAAAGAATGCGCAAGTCTGCAACTGCCCAAACCGGCGCTTGCCCAGCCCGTGTGTCAGGCAAGGGCTGTCAGCTTGAGCAGCTGGCTGCATTCAAGTTGACCCAGCTTGCGCCAGAGGGCCAGGGCGGTTGATGGATTCGACCCGATGCGGGGCACGCATTCACAGGGTGCAAATGCATTGACATCCCAGGCTTGTGCTCGCCATCCCGGGGCATTGGTTGTTGTCTGGGAAAGTTGTTTTTGCCCGGGGTATTTTTTGCTTGCCCGGGCAAAGACCCGGGATCATCTGCGCACGGCCGCCCTTGGCCCGCAGCCCCAGTGCTTTGCAGAGCCTGGCTCAGGGCCGGGACGAGCGTGATGGAGGCCGAAAAAACCAGCTCGGCCGGCGATCAGCTTGGCTTTTTCATGGCCAGCGCCTGTTCGTACAAGGCGTTTTTAGGCTCGCCCGAAATCTCTGCCGCCAGTCGGACCGCGGTTTTGAGCGGCAACTCAGGCAGCAGCAGCTGCAGCACACGCAGGCCCTCGTCAGCGCTGGCGGGGACTGGCGCCGTGTGCAGCACCAGCACAAACTCACCCCGCAAACGTTCGGGTTTGCCAGCCAGCCAAGCGCTCAATTCTTGTGCTGGCAGGGTTTCAATCTGTTCGAATTGCTTGGTCAGCTCACGCCCCAGCGTGACGCGGCGCGGGCCCAGCACAGCCAAGGCCTGGGCCAAAGCTTCAATCCGGTGGGGGGCTTCGAGCAGCACCACGGCGCGGCATTCTTGCGCCAAGGATTGCACGGCCTGTTGCCGCTCGCTGGATTTGGTGGGCAAAAAACCGGCAAACACAAAGCCGCTGTCGCCAGTCATGCCCGAAGCGCTCAAAGCCGTGGTCACGCTGCTGGCCCCGGGCAAGGGCATGACGCGAAACCCGGCCTGTCGCACAGCGTCAACCAAGCGCGCCCCAGGGTCGCTGATGGCGGGGGTGCCCGCATCGCTCACGTAGGCCACGCGCAAACCTTGCCCCAAATGCCCCAGCACGCTGAGGGCCGCTTGGGCTTCGTTGTGCTGGTGCACCGCCAGCAGTTGGTGACCGGGCCGCTCCAGTCCATAGGCCCGCAGCAGTTGCTGGGTGTGGCGGGTGTCCTCGCAAGCGACCACGTCGACCCGGGCCAAAATATGCAAGGCGCGCAAACTGATGTCGGCGAGGTTGCCAATCGGGGTGGCCACCACATACAGTGTGCTGGCCGGGTGGTTTTGCGCGGCTGTGGCTTCATGCGCTGCAGCAAGGGCCTGGGCATACGGGGCAGACAAGGGAGACGGCGTCAATGCAATTCCTCAAAAAAGACAGGGTGGGCCAAACCACCACCAAAGCCCGAGGTGATGCGGGCGAAGACGAGGCCATGGCCTTTTTGCAAGCGCAGGGCTTGCGGCTGTTGCAACGCAATTATCGGACCCCCGGTCGTGGCGGCGGTGAAATTGACCTGATCATGCAATGTCAAGACGGCACGGTGGTGTTTGTGGAGGTGCGAAAGCGCAGCCGAGCTGACTTTGGCGGCGCAGCCGCCACCGTGGGCATGCACAAGCAGCGGCGCATCGTGTACGCGGCCCGTCATTTTTTGCTCACTTGGCGACATTTGCCTCCTGCCCGTTTTGATGTGGTGTCGCTGGAGGGCCGTGAGCCGCAGTGGTTGCAAGCGGCATTTGATGCCAGCTGAACTCTGAGCCGGCCACTTGGTCGAGGCGGGGGCACCAACCAAGCGGGTAAAAAAGGGTCACCGCGTGCCCAAGCGGGCCCTGTTGGCTTGTCAGCCGGCCCTGTTGGCTTGTCAGCCTGGCCATAAGCCGGGCCAAAGCGGGCGATGGTGAGCTACAAGGGTGGCGCGCCAGCCCGGCGGGGTTATCATGCGGCCCATGTTAGACCTGCGCATTCAACAGCATTTCATTGACAGTGCCGACCTGCATTACAAGTTGGCTGAGAGCTTGGCCAAACCGGTCGAAGCCGCGGTTCAGGCGGTCTTGGCTTGCGTCACCGGGGGCGGCAAAGTGCTCACCGCAGGCCAAGGCGCATCGGCGGGCTTGGCGCAATACCTGGCTGTGTTGTTGTTGGCTGGCTTTGAGCGCGACCGACCGGGCCTGTCGGCGCTGGCCTTGTCGGGGGATGCACAAATGGCCAGCCTGTGGCCCGATGAACAGGCTTTAGCCAGCCAAGTGCGTGCCTTGGGCCACACCGGGGATGTGCTTTTTCTCATCAGCGCACAAGGGGCTGAGCAGGCCTTGGTGCTGGCTGTGCAGGCGGCGCACGAGCGTGAGATGAGTGTGGTGGCGCTGACCGGTCACCCCGGCGGGGCATTGGCCCGACAGCTGCGTGAGACCGATGTGCATGTTGGCGTGCCGCATGAGCGTGTGGCCCGAATTCGCGAGGTGCAGCACTTGGTGCTGCACTGTTTGTGTGATGGTATTGACACCCAGTTGTTGGGTGAACAGGAGTCTTTTTAAATGAAACCTCAATTTCAACGCGCGGTTTACGGTGCGCTTTTGCTGGCGAGTTTGGCCAGTCTGAGTGCTTGTGCGCCGCTGATCGTGGGCGGAGCGGTCATGACCGGCGTGGTGGCCACCGACCGCCGCACCACGGGCACCCAGCTGGAAGACCAGACCATTGAGGTCAAAGTGGCCAGCGCTGTGCGCAAAGAAATGGGTGACCGCATCCATTTGAATGTGCTGAGTTTCAACCGCCAAGTCTTGCTCAGCGGCGAGGTGGGCTCGGCAGCCGACAAAGCTCGGGCAGAGGTGTTGGCCGCAAGCCAAGAAAATGTGCTGGCTGTGGTGAATGATTTGGCCGTGATGCCCATCAGCACATTGACCCAGCGCTCCAAAGACTCGGTCATAACAGGCAGGGTCAAAGCTGCATTTGTGGACGCCAAAGATTTGCAAGTCAACGCCATCAAGGTGATGACCGAGCGCGGCACCGTCTATTTGATGGGCCGTGTGACCCCTCGCGAAGCCAAGCGCGCCACCGACATCGCCCGCAGCATGGGTGGTGTGACCAAAGTGGTGCAGGTGTTTGAAGAAATCTCAGAAGAAGAACTGCAGCGTCTGAGCCGCCCGACCCGCTGAGCGTTTTTCAGCGCACCGCCGCGCCAGCACCTTGGCTTTGTCAAAGCGGCCGTCTGCATCACCAAGTGTCGATGGCCAAGCGGCCATCGGCGGGCCGCACCTGCCCCGCATGCAGCCCCGCCACCAGCCACGCGCGTGTTTCGGCCGGGTCGATCACCGCATCGATCTCCAGCGTGGCGGCCATGTGGACGGCGCTGCCGTTGTCGTATTGCTGCGCCAGCAACTGCTCAAACAAAGCTTCGCGCTCGGGGCCTTCGGGCAGGGCTTCGAGTTCTTTGCGGTAACCCAGGCGCACCGCACCCTCCAGCCCCATGCCGCCAAACTCGCCGGTGGGCCAGGCCACGGTGCTCAGGGTTTCGTGAAAGCCCCCGCCGGTCATGGCCATCGCGCCCAGGCCATAGCCCTTGCGCAGCACCACACTGAGCAGCGGCACCCGCAGGTGCGCGGCCGCCACAAACAGGCGCGAGACGTGCCGCACCTGCGCCGTGGCCTCGGTGTCTGGCCCGACCATGAAGCCGGGCGTGTCCACCAAACTGATGATGGGCAGACCATGCGCGTTGCACAACTGCATGAAGCGGGCGGCTTTGTCGGCGGCATCGGCGTCGATGGCACCACCCAAGTGCAGCGGGTTGTTGGCCATGAGGCCCACCGGCCGCCCTGCGATGCGCGCCAGCGCGGTGTGGATGCCCACGCCAAAGCCGGTGCGCAAAGGCAGCAGACTGCCCTCATCGGCAATGCCTTGCATGGCGGCGCGGGTGTCGTACACGCGCAGCCGGTTTTCAGGCACCACATGGCGCAGCGCTTGGGCGGGGGGCGCTTGCCATGTGGTTTGCGCGCCCTGAAAACACGACAGGTAATGCCGCGCCGCTGACACCGCCTGCGCTTCGTTGTCGACCAAGATGTCGATCACGCCGTTGTTGTGCTGCACCTCGCTCGGGCCAATTTGCTCGGGCTTGAACACGCCCAAGCCCCCGCCTTCGACCATGGCCGGGCCGCCCATGCCGATGTTGCTGCCACGGCTTGCGATGATCACGTCGCAGCAGCCCAGCAAAGCCGCGTTGCCCGCAAAGCAGCGCCCCGCCACCACGCCCACCACTGGCACATGGCCATTCAGGCGCGCAAAAGAAGCAAAGGTGGTCAGGTTCAAACCCGCCAAGATGGCGACATCGACATCACCCGGTCGGCCCCCACCGCCTTCGGCGAACAGCAGCACGGGCAATTTGTGCTGCAGGGCGATGCCCAACATGCGGTCGGTTTTTTGGTGGTTGCGCATGCCCTGCGTGCCCGCCAACACGGTGAAGTCGTAAGCCATGACCACCACGCGCTGGCCGTGGATGCAGCCGATGCCGGTGACCATGCCGTCGGCGGGCGTGTTGCGCATGAGGTCGTCGGCACTGCGGCGGCGGCTTTGCGCGGCCACGGCCAGTGCGCCGTATTCCACGAAGGAGTCCGGGTCGCACAGATCGGCGATGTTTTCGCGTGCCGTGCGCAGCCCCAAAGCGTGGCGCTTGGCCACCGCCTCGGGGCGTGCAGCGTCGAGCGTGAAAGCCAGGCGCTCTTGCAGTTTTTGCAGGTCTGCGCGCGGGCTGTTCTGGGCTGCGGCGCTGGTTGCGCAATGAGGCAAGGCCTGAGGTGTGACGGCCAAAGCCGACGGCACCCCTGAGGAGGCGGGTGTTTGGGCTACGGCGACGCTTTGCACGGGCGCTGCGTCCAGCCGCCCCCAGCTGGCCAAGGCATCCCCCTCATTCACCGTCTCGCCCGCCCGAAAGAACAGCGCGTCCAAGCGCCCGGCATGGGGGGCGCGGACTTCGTGCTCCATCTTCATGGCTTCCAGAACCACCAGCACATCGCCTGCGGCCACAGCTTCACCGGGGGCCACCAGCCACTGCACGACTTGGGCCTGAAGAGGGGAAAAGATGTTTTGCATCTGGCCATTGTGCGGCGCTGCGACGGGGACGGCGGGTCAAGTTCGGGACAAGTTCGGGACAATTTAAACTGGGTTTTTTTCAAACACAAAGACCTGTTCATGAACTTTGAACCCCTGATCGAGCTGACCCGCAACGGCGTACAGGAGTGCCTGCACATGGGCGCACTGGCTGTGACCGACACCGAGGGCCGTGTGCTGGCGCAAGTGGGCAACCCGCACTGGCTGTGCTTCACCCGATCCACCCTCAAGGCCATGCAGGCGCTGCCGCTGGTGCAATCGGGCGGCGTCGCGCATTTCGGCTTCACCCCGACAGAGCTGGCCCTGATGTGCGCCAGCCACAACGGCGAAGACATGCACGTCGAGCAGGTGTCGTCTATCTTGCGCAAAAGCGGCAGCAGCACGCGCCAGATGCGCTGCGGCTGCCATGTGCCTTACCGCTTCACGTTTTTGGACCGCCCCATGCCCGAAGGCTTTGCCTACGACGAGCGGCACCACAACTGCAGCGGCAAACACAGCGGGTTTTTGGCGTATTGCGTGCAGCACGGCTTGCCCACCGACAGCTACACCGAAGTGGACCACCCGCTGCAACAAAAAATTCGCCAGGCCGTGGCGCATCTGGCCGGTCTGGACGAAGAAGCGCTGGCGCTGGGCATAGACGGCTGCTCGGCCCCCAACTACGCCATGCCCTTGTCGCGCTTGGCGCGCAGCTATGCCCGGCTGGCGCAACCCGAATCAGATGCCTTGTATGGCGAGAGCTTGGCGCAGCTGGGCCAGGCCATGCGCACGCACCCCGAGCTGGTCTCGGGCAGCGGGCGCAACGACGCCGACTTCATGCGCGCCGGTCGGGGCGACTGGGTCAGCAAAGTCGGGGCCGACGGCGTGCAGGTGGTGGGCAGCCGTTCGCGGGGCCAAGCCTTGGCCATCAAAATCATGGACGGCAACAAGGCGGCGCTGTTTGCCGCCACTGTTGAAGCGCTGGACCAACTGGGCTGGCTGGACGATGCCCAGCGCCAAGCGCTGGCGCCTTGGCGCGCCCAGGTGTTGCTGAATGTGGCGGGGACGCCGGTGGGGGAGCGGCGCAGCGTGTTCAAGCTGCGGTAGTCCTATTGAATCGGTACGCTGAAATATTGAACAACATCCAAGGGCTGGCTTTTTTGTAGGAGCCCACCCCTGTGGGCGATGGGCGTGGAACACGCCCTGCAAACCCTCAGGCGCTGGGTGGTGGTCTGCGATGGATCGTCAGTCTTTGTCAGCGCTGGCCAAAAATCGCCGTGCCCACCCGCACCAAGGTGCTGCCTTCGGCGATGGCAGCGGCCATGTCGACGCTCATGCCCATCGACAAGGTGTCCAGCGGCAGACCTTGCGCGCGCAATTGCTCAAACAAGTCTTTGGCCTGGCGGTGCACGGCGCGCATCTGCGCCTCGGTTTCGGCAGGTTCGGGGATGGTCATCAGGCCGCGCAATTGCATGCGCGGCAAAGCCGCCACGGTTTGGGCCAGGGCTGACAAGTCTGACGGCGACACGCCCGACTTGGTCTGGCCCCCGTCCACATTGACCTGGATGCACACCTGCAAGGGCGGCAGGTGCTCGGGGCGCTGCTCGGACAGGCGCTGGGCAATTTTCAGGCGGTCGATGCTGTGCACCCAGTCAAAGTGTTCGGCCACCAAACGGCTTTTGTTGCTTTGGATCGGGCCGATGCAGTGCCACACCAGCGGCAGGTCTTGCAAGGCGGCGATCTTGTCCACCGCCTCTTGGATGTAGTTTTCACCAAAGGCCGTCTGGCCTGCGGCATGGGCGGCGCGCACGGCCTGCGGCCCCCAGGTTTTGGACACCGCCAGCAAAGTCACGCTGCCCGCTGGGCGTCCTGCGGCCAAACAGGCCGCGGCCATCTGGGCATGGACACGTGTGAGGTTTTCGGCAATGGCAAAGTTCATGGCGTGAGCGTACCAAAACCCCCAAACACACCCCGAACACGGCTTTCTCAGACCCCCTGCGATCTGTCAACCCAGCCCCACCAAGCGCCCCAAGCACCGGCCTCAAGCGCCGCCAGGTTTTCAGTGATGGCCGCGTCAAGCTGTCGCCAACCCGGCAGAAAAATCCACCCAGACCCAAGCCCTGCGCCGCCGGGCTGCTAAATTAGGCTTTTTCCACGACCACCACAGAGACCTTCCATGAGCCCCATTGCTGCCAAAACCTACGAAGCCACCCCCACACGCCAAGTCGCCTTTTTGGGCTTGGGCGTGATGGGCTACCCCATGGCGGGCCATTTGGCCCGTGCTGGCCACCACGTCACCGTGTACAACCGCAGCGCCGCCAAAGCCGCCGCCTGGGCCGCCGAGTGCCCGGGTAACGCCACAGCGCCCACCCCGCGCGAAGCCGCAGCCGGTGCCGACATCGTGTTCGCCTGCGTGGGCAACGACGCCGATCTGCGCAGCGTGGTGCTGGGCAAGGATTTGGGCGCAGGCCAAAGGGCCGCCGACGGCGCGTTTGCCGGCATGAAGCCCGGCGCGATTTTTGTCGACCACACCACGGCGTCTGCCGAAGTGGCCCGCGAGTTGTATGCCGCAGCCCAAAAGCTGGGTTTGCATTTTGTTGATGCACCGGTCTCGGGTGGTCAGGCGGGCGCGCAAAACGGCTTGCTCACCGTGATGTGCGGCGGCGATGCTGGGGCGTTTGACCAGGTCAAGCCTGCGGCCATGGCGTTTTCGCGGGCGTTTACCTTGCTCGGCGCATCGGGCGCGGGCCAGTTGGCCAAGATGGTCAACCAAATTTGCATCGCCGGACTGGTGCAAGGCTTGTCCGAGGCGATTGCCTTCGGCCAACAAGCGGGTCTGGACATGCACCAGGTGCTGGAGGTGATTGGCAAGGGTGCCGCGCAAAGCTGGCAACTCGACAACCGCGGCAAGACCATGGCCGATGACAAGTTTGAGTTTGGCTTTGCGGTGGACTGGATGCGCAAAGACCTGGGCCTGGTGCTGGACGAAGCCAAACGCAACGGTGCCCGCTTGCCCGTCACCGCGCTGGTCGACCAGTTCTATGCCGACGTGCAAAAAATGGGCGGCGGCCGCTGGGACACCTCCAGCCTGATCCGCCGTTTGCGCTGAATTCGCGCTGAAGTTCAGGGCTTGCGCAAGCCCAGCCACATGACCGTGGTCACCACCACGGCTGCCCCGAGCAACTGAAGGGGGGCAATGGCTTGGCTCAGCAGCGCCCAGGCCAGCACCAGCGCGAACACGGGCTCCACGTTCATGATGGCCGAATTGCCCACCACCCCCAATTTGGGCAACACCGTGAACATGATGGTGAAGGCCGTGCCGTACAACATGGTCAGCAGCGCCAAACCCCACCAACCGGGCTGCGCCTGCGGCCATTGAAACCCGCCTTGGGTCAAAGCCACGGCAGCGGCCAGCACGCCAACTGTGGCCATGGTGATGAAGGTGCGCAGCCGTCCATCCACGCCCACGGTTTCGTGTTGGGTGAGCACCAAGGCCAGGCCAAAGGTGGTGGAGGCAGCCAAGGCAAAACCCACCCCCGCGCCGATTTGCCCCCAATGCTGTGCAGCGCCCAAGCCCGAGGCCGCCCCCAGCACATCCAGTGCCAAAGCCAGTCCGGCCATCAGCACGGGCATGGCCCACAGCACAGCCCTTTCGGGTTGGTGCCCGTACAAAATTCGGGCCCACAGGGCTGTGGTCAAGGGGTAGGTGTTGAAGGCCAGCAAGGCCAGTGCCACCGGCAAACGTGCCACGGCTGAGTACAGGCACACGCTTTGCACCGTGATCAGCAGGCCCACCAGGCCCAGGTATTTGCGCTGCGCGGGCAAAACCCGAAAGGCCACCTTTTGCTGCCACAAAATCAGCGCCACCACGCTGGCGGTGATGAGGCTGCGCACCGTCACCGCCGTGACCACATCCAAGCCATGGTTGAAAGCCGTGCGGGCGGCCACATGGTTGGCACCCATCATGAAGGCGATCAGCAGCAAGCTGCTAAAAGCCGCATTGCTCAAGCCGGGTTTGGCGGTGGCGTTCATGGGTACAGGCCCAGGCCTCGCGCATGCAGGCGTGCAAGGCCCAGCAAAGCGTCGGTGAAAGGGGTCGGCACGCCCGACAGTTGACCCAATTCCCGCACCGAGGCCACCAGGGCATCGAGCTCGACCGGCTTGCCAGCATCCACGTCTTGCAGCATGGAGGTGCGAAAAGCGCCGAGCTTGCGCGTGACCGCATGGCGGTCCTCGGGTGTTTGCGCCATCGGGATGCCGATGTGCTCACCAATGGTTTTGGCTTCCAGCATGATGCGCGAGACCAAGTCGCGCACCAGCGGGTCGTCCAAGATCAGGTCAGTCGTGGCCCCGGTGAAGGCGCTGATGGGGTTGATGGTCATGTTGCCCCACAGCTTGTACCAAACGTCTTTTTGGATTTGCGGCGAGACAGTGGCGTTGAAACCCGCGCGCGACAGCAAAGCCACCAGCGCTTGCACACGGGCTGTGTCGGCACCACTGGGCTCGCCCAAAATCAAACCCTTGCCAAAGTGATGCCTGATCACACCCGGCATGTCGACAGAGCAACTGGCGTGCACCACGCCGCCCACCACTTGCGGGGCCGGGATGTGCTGCGCGATCACCCCGCCCGGGTCAACCGAATTCAAGTGGGTGCCCGACAAAGCGCCCCCAAAGCCCTGCAAAAACCACCATGGCACGCCGTTCATGGCCGTTAAAACAAGGGTGTTGGGCCCCAGCAGCGGTCCGATGCGCCGGGCCACGTCGGCCATGGCGGGGGCTTTCACAGCCACAATCACCAGGTCTTGCACGCCCAAATCGGCGGGGTTCTCGCGCGCCACCAAAGAAGTGCGAATCTCTTGCTCACCTTGCAGCAACACCAGGCCGTTTTGTTGCAGGGCTTCAAGCGTGGCCCCTCGCGCTACCGCGCTCAAGCTGCAGCCTTGTTGCGCCAAGTGCGCGCCGATCCAGCCACCAATGGCACCTGCGCCGTAGATACAGACGTTCATGCGCGCCACCCCTTGTCTTGCCGGTCGACTTGGCGCACCAGCGATTGAAAAACGTCTTCGCCCGCGCCGTGGTTCGGGTTGAACTGCAGGGCATCCCGGGTGCACTTGTCAGCGATGGCCTCGGGCACTGTGATGGGCTGGCCCATGCTGAACGTGGCCAGCTGGATTTCGCAGGCGCGCTGCAAAGTCCAGAGCACCGCAAAGGTTTGGGGCAAGGTGTGCCCCCAAGCCAGCAGGCCATGGTTGCGCAAGATGACGGCTTGTTTGTTGCCGATGCTGCGCAGCAGGCGCGGCGCTTCCTCGGCATGGATGGTGATGCCCTCGAAGTCGTGGTAGGCCACCATGTTGTGCAGCTGGGCGCTGTAAAAATTGGTCTGCTGCAAACCGCCTTGCACACAGGCCACGGCCACGCCCGCCGTGGTGTGGGTGTGCATCACGCAATGCGCGCCGGCCAGGCCCTCGTGCACGGCGGCATGCACCGTGAAGCCAGCCGGATTGACGGGGTAAGGCGAGCCACCCTGCACCCGGCCTTGCACGTCGATCTTGACCAGGTTGCTGGCTGTGACCTCGCTGTAGTGCAGGCCAAAGGGGTTGATCAAAAAGTGCTTCTCGCCCCCCGTGACGCTGTCCGGCAGGCGCAGTGTGATGTGGTTGTAAATCATCTCGGTCCAGCCCAGCAGGGCAAAGACACGGTAACAAGCCGCCAGCTGCAAACGCGCTTGCCATTCGTCAGAGTGCACCCGCGCTTGCAGCGAAGGCACCACCGGTTGGGGCGATGGGAACATGTGAGGTCTCCTTTTGATTTTGAGTGTCATCTATTGAATTGGGGTCATGAATTGTTGAATTGGTGAATTGGGGTCAGACCCCATTTGTTATCTGAAGACTGCCGCGTCGCTGCGCGCCTCGCAGTGACGGAGGTGCGGCCGTCATCGCAAGGCACGAAGCGATTTGAAGACTGCCGCGTCGCTGCGCGCCTCGCAGTGACGGGGGTTCGGCCGTCATCGCGCGGCACGAAGCGATCTGAAGACTGCCGCGTCGCTGCGCGCCTCGCAGTGCCGGAGGTGCGGCCGTCATCGCAAGGCACGAAGCGATCTGAAGACTGCCGCGTCGCTGGGTTCCTCGCAGTGACGGGGGTGCGGCCGTCATCGCAAGGCACGAAGCGATCTGAAGACTGCCGCGTCGCTGCGCGCCTCGCAGTGACGGAGATGCGGCCGTCATCGCGAGGCACGAAGCGATCCATGCTTGAGCAGCCGACTGGGGGCATGTCCTGCTTGGCCATGAACATCAGTAAGTGGCACCACGTTGTGGTGTCAGCGACGTTGTCGAAGATTTGAAATGTGCTGCCAGCTCGGTGGTGTGGCGCATCAACAGTTGCGTGTCCAAGCCCACGGCCACAAACAGCGCACCCAGCTTCAGGTAATGCTCGGCCAGTGGGCGCTCGGGCGTGAGGATGCCGGGGGCTTTGCCGGCCTTCAGGATGCGGGCGATGCCGTTTTCAATGGCGGCCTGCACTTCGGGGTGCGCAGCGTTGCCCACATGGCCCATGCTGGCCGACAAATCGGCCGGGCCGATGAAGACACCGTCCACGCCAGGCGTGGCCGCAATCGCGTCGAGGTGGTTCAGGGCTTCGCGTGTTTCGACTTGCACTAACAAGCAGACTTCTTCATTGGCGCGCTTGGCGTAGTCGGCGTAATGCCCCCAACGCGAGGCCCGCGCCCCGGCCATGCCGCGCACACCGCCCAAGCCATCATCTTGCGGGTAGCGCATGGCCTGCACCAATTGCGCGGCTTGCTCGGCTGTGTCGACCATGGGCACCAGGATGTTTTGCGCCCCGAGGTCGAGGTATTGCTTGATGAGCGCTGTCTCGCCCACAGGCACGCGACACACCGGGTGGCTGGCCGGGTAGGCGGCCACGGTTTGCAGTTGGGCCTGGATGCTGTGCAGGTCGTTGGGGGCGTGTTCGCCGTCGATCACCAGCCAGTCAAACCCGGCCAAGGCGCAGATTTCGGCGGTGTAAGCGCTGGCCAGGCCCATCCACAGGCCGATTTGAGGCTGTTGGTTTTGCAGGGCTTGTTTGAAAAGGTTTGTGGGAGTGTTCATGGGACGTTTTCTCGTTTTAAAGGGAAGAAGGCTTGCAGCTTGTTGGGGGCGGGGTGGCGGCTCGGGCGATGTGGCAAAGCGAAGCGCCTCTGAGCCCGGGCTGCCACCCCGTCCCCAACAACCCACCACCGGCGTTGAACGAAGCCATGTGTTCAAACAAACCGGAACTCCAGCTTGCCCAGTGGTCCATAGTCTGCCTCAAACACGTCGCCCAGCTTGGCAGGCGTGGGCTTGGTGAACGAACCGGCCAATACGATTTCACCGGCTTGCAGGTGCTCGCCCCAGGGTGCGAGTTTGTTGGCCAACCAGGCGATGCCCACAGCAGGGTGACCTTGCACGCCCGCCGCCAGGCCGGTTTCTTCGACCACGCCGTTTTGCCGCAGCACCGCGCCGCACCAGGGCAGGTCGGTGGTGAGCGGATCAACCCGCTTGGCCCCCAGCACAATGCCCGCATTGGCCGCGTTGTCGCTGATGGTGTCGTAGACCTTGCGCATCACCTGGGTGTGGCGGTCAAACTGCTCGATGCGCGAATCGATGATCTCAATCGCGGGCGTGACGTAGTCGGTGGCCTCCAAGACTTGCTGCACCGTCACCTTGGGGCCGCGCAATTCTTTTTTGAGGATGAAGGCCAACTCCACCTCGACACGCGGGGCGATGAAATCGGTGAAGGGAATGTCCAGCACCTGCCCGGGCGTGCAGGTGTAGAGCATGTCATCCAGCAGCGTGCCGTAGTCAGGCTCGTCGATCTGGCTGGAGACCTGCATGGCGCGGCTGGTCAGGCCAATTTTGTGCCCGATCATGCTGCGCCCTTGGGCGAACTTGAGCTGCATCCAGGCGCGGTTGATGCGGTAGCCGTCATCGATGCTCATGCCGGGAAAGCGCTTGGAAAAGTGCTCGATCTGCACGCGGGTTTTTTCGGACCGGTTGAGCTCGTGCGCAAGCTGCTGGATCAGTGTGTCGTCAAACATGGTGTGCCTCCGTAGGAGCGGTCTCTGACCGCGATGTGCTTTTTTGAAAGCTTGATCGCGGTCGGAGACCGCTCCTACACAAAGTGCGCACCTTCATGGTTGGGCTTTCTGAAACAGCGGATGCAGGTTGCTGAGCTTCGCGTCAAACACCTCGGGGCCGACGTCGATTTGCAGCGTGATGCCGATGTGGCGCTGGGCCATGACGGGGGCAAAAAAGGCCTTGGCCACTTCGAGCAGCGTTTGCCCAATGCGTTGCTGCGTGGCCTCGCTGCGGCCACGGCCCATGCGCAGGTTCAGGTACACAAAAGCGCAGTCACCCGTGCCACCCGCTTCGCGCCCTGCCGCGCCGCCATCGGCCACCGCGTAATGCGGTGCAGGGTAGGCCAGTACACGCGTGCCGCCGGTGGGAAAGACCTGTTTAGCTTCCTCGTCCTGGACGGTGAGCATGGCGTCGGCCAGCTGGCGGCACAGCGCGCTCATGCTGACCTCGTGCTCGAGTTGGCCGGTGTAGAGGATGACGAGATGGGGCATGGCTAGGTCTTTGCAGGTCGGACCTTCAGGTCCGACATTCTTGGGTTGGTCAAGGTCCATGTCGGGGCTGAAGCCGCCGACCTGCGGGGAAAGTTCATAGCCGGGTGCTCACAGCCGTGTAAGCCGCCGCGCTGCTGGCTTGCGCTGCCGGAATGTGCTGACCGGTTTGCGGCGTCACTTCAAAAATGGCGTTGAGCTGGCCTGTGCCACTGGCACCGAAATACGGCGTCACCATGTCCACCGCACCGTCATAACCCGTCCAGCCCAGAGCGCCCAGCAGCATGGCGGTGTCGTGCATGAAGCCTTCGCCGTGGCCTTTGCTGGCGTACTCGGGCAGCATCTCGCAAAAGGCTTGCCACTCGCGCTGGTCCCACATCTGCAGCACCTGCTTGTCGAGCTGCTCCAGAAACGGACTCCAGATCTTGTGGGCAAACTCGGGGGCCAAACCGTTTTGCGCAAAGCGGTGGCTCAAGCTGCCACTGGCCAAAAAAGCCACTTTGCCGTCGTAATGCTTTTCCACCGCCTCGCGCATGGCCCAACCCAGGCGGGCGCTGTCGGCCAAATAGTGCGAGGTGCACAGGGCCGAGACCGAGACCACCTTGAAGTGCTGGTCTTGGTTCATGTAACGCAGTGGCACCAGGGTGCCGTATTCGGGCTGCAAGGTGGTGGCGTCGTGGGCCAAAGTTTCCACACCAAAGTCGTTGGCCACTTGCGCCAGCAAGTGCCCCAGCGCTGGGTTGCCCGGCGACTCAAAGGCCATGTTGCTGATGAAGTGTGGCAACTCGTTGCTGGTGTACACGCCCTTGAAATGCGGTCCGCAGTTGATGTGGTACGCGGCGTTGACCAGCCAATGCGTGTCAAACACCACCAAGGTGTCCACGCCAAGGTCGCGGCAGCGGCGGCTGATTTCCTTGTGGCCGTCAATGGCGCTTTGGCGTGTGCCTAAGCGCGGCCCGGGGATCTCACTCAGGTACATGCTGGGCACGTGGGTGATTTTGGCGGCGAGTGCGAGTTGGCCCATGGGGTGTCCTGTGGATGCGGTGGGTGATCAGGGGCAAATCAGCTTGATCTTCGGAAAGTACGTTTTGTAGCGCCCCGCATCGCGGGTCAGCAACTGATAACCCTCGGCTTGGGCGTGCGCCCCGATGAAAAAGTCGGGCAATACGCCGGTTTTGGTGCCGCCGCGTTGTCGGTATTGCCGAAAGGCCAAGCCCGCCAAGCGGGCGGCGGGGCGTGACAGGTCCAACATCTGCACGGCCAACGCGTCCAGAAACTGGTCCAAGTGCGCTGGCTCGGCAGGGTGCCCTGCCAACTCGGCATACACCACCATGTTGGTGGCCAGTTCTCCGGCTTTGGCGCTGCGCAGTTGTTGCAAAGACCAAGGCATCCAGATCGGATCGGCCTTGTAAATGTCCAGCAGCACGTTGGTGTCCACCAAGATCATGGTTTGTTCCAATCTTCGCCGCGTGTGATGGCCATCCACTCGTCGGTGCTGGGCCCCTCTTTGATGATGCCAATGAACTGACGGATTGGATCGTCCGGGGCCAGAAAAGACAGGTCAGGCTCGGGCGCTGCGCTTTGGCTGGGGGCCGTTTTGGCCGCCACCAAATACTCGGCCAGGGCTTCTTGCACAACATGCGATTTGCTCAGTTTGCGTGCGGCGCAATACTGGGTCAATTCGCGTTCAACGGTTTCAGGCAGGCGGACAGACAGCATGGCTCACTCCTTGTCATACACATTCAAAATGGATGTATGACATCAAGTATGACAGATGACGGCGATTTGTCATACACCCCAATGCGGAATGTGGTGACCGCCCAGCGAGACCGCCACGTTTTTGGGCTCACAAAACACTTCGTAGCTCCAAGTGCCGCCTTCGCGGCCGGTGCCGCTGGCCTTGGTGCCGCCAAAGGGCTGGCGCAGGTCGCGCACGTTCTGGCTGTTGACAAAGCACATGCCGGCCTCGACGGCGGCGGCCACGCGGTGCGCCTTGCCGATGTTCTCGGTCCAGACGTAGCTGCTCAAACCGTAGTCGATGTCATTGGCCTTTTCAATCGCGTCGGCTTCGTCCTTGAAGGGAATCAGGCAGGCCACCGGGCCGAAGATTTCTTCTTGTGCGATGCGCATGCGGTTGTCCACGTCGGCAAACACGGTGGGCCAAACGAAGTTGCCGTTTTTGACGTGCGCGGGCAGATCGGCCGCGTAGCCCGGCTGGCCCAAGCCGCCGCACAGCATCGTCGCGCCCTCTTGGGGGCCGAGTTCGATGTAGCCGCACACCTTGGCCAGGTGGGCTTTGGAGATCATCGGGCCGACGATGGTTGCCTCGTTCAGCGGGTCGCCCACGGTGATGCGCTTGGCGCGCTCGGCAAACTTGGCACAGAAGTCGGCGTAGATGCTTTGCTGCACCAAAATGCGGCTGCCCGCAGTGCAGCGCTCGCCGTTGTTGCTGAAGATCATGAAGAGGGCGGCGTCCAGGGCACGGTCCAAATCGGCGTCTTCAAAAATCACAAACGGGCTCTTGCCGCCCAGTTCCATGCTGAACTTCTTGAGGCCCGCGCTTTGCACGATGCGGTTGCCCGTGACGGTAGAACCGGTGAACGAGATGGCGCGCACATCGCGGTGCGACACCAGGGGCTCGCCCACTTCTTTGCCATAACCGTGCACCAGGTTGAGCACGCCCGCAGGCACACCGGCCTCCAGCGCCAGCTCGCCCAAGCGGGAGGCGCTCAGGGGCGAGAGTTCGCTCATTTTCAGCACCGCGGTGTTGCCAAAGGCCAGGCAGGGCGCGACCTTCCAGGTGGCGGTCATGAAAGGCACGTTCCAGGGGCTGATCAGCGCGCACACGCCCACCGGGTGAAACAGCGTGTAGTTCAGGTGCGTGGGCGTGGGGTAGGTGTGGCCGTCCACGCGGGTGCACATTTCGGCAAAGTAATGGAAGTTGTCGGCCGCGCGCGGCACGAGTTGCTTGCCGGTTTGGCTGATGGTTTGGCCGCAATCGCAGGTCTCAGTCTCTGCAATTTCAGGCACGTGTTTCGTGATCAGGTCGCCCAGCTTGCGCATGATTTTGGCGCGCTCGGTGGCGGGGGTCGCGGCCCACTTGGGAAAGGCGGCTTTGGCGGCGGCGACAGCGGCATTCACCTCTGCTTCGCCGCCCGAGGCCACTTCGGCCAGCACTTCTTGGGTAGCGGGGTTGACGGTTTCAAAGTAGACACGGCCTGCGACTTTTTGGCCATTGATGAGGTGGTCGATTTTCATGGGGTGTTTTCGGAATAAGCTGATGTCACGGTGAGCCAAGCGCGGCAATCCATGGACTGCCACGTCGCTGTCGCTGCTCGAAGTGACGCAGTGGCTTGATGCTCATGCTTTGACGCAGTGGGTTGGTGTTCAGAGTTGATGTCATTGCGAGCGAAGCGCGGCAATCCATGGACTGCCACGTCGCTGCCGCTCCTCGCAGTGACGAAGTGGGTTGATGCTCCTCGCGGTTACGAAGTGGGTTGATGCTCATTCTTTGGCGCGGTGGGTTGGTGTTCAGAGTTGGTGTCATTGCGAGCGAAGCGCGGCAAACCATGGACTGCCACGTCGCTGTCGCTCCTCGCAGTGACGAAGTGGACTGCCGCGTCGCTGTCGCTCCTCGCAGTGACGAAGTGGCTTGATGCTCATGCTTTGGCGCGGTGGGTTGGTGTTCAGAGTTGGTGTCATTGCGAGCGTAGCGTGGCAATCCATGGACTGCCGCGTCGCTGCCGCTCCTCGCAGTGACGAAGTGGGTTGATGCTCCTCGCAGTGACGCAGTGGACTGCCACGTCGCTGCCGCTCCTCGCAGTGACGCAGTGGACTGCCGCGTCGCTGCCGCTCCTCGCAGTGACGAAGTGGACTGCCACGTCGCTGTCGCTCCTCGCAGTGACGAAGTGGACTGCCGTGTCGCTGCCGCTCCTCGCAGTGACGCAGTGGGTTGATGCTCATGCTTTGACGCAGTGGGTTGTTGTTCAGAGTTGGTGTCATTGCGAGCGAAGCGCGGCAATCCATGGACTGCCACGTCGCTGTCGCTCCTCGCAGTGACGCAGTGGACTGCCACGTCGCTGTCGCTCCTCGCAGTGACGAAGTGGACTGCCACGTCGCTGTCGCTCCTCGCAGTGACGCAGTGGACGGCCGCGCCGCTGTCGCTCCTCGCAGTGACGAAGTGGCTTGATGCACATGCTTTGACGCAGTGGGTTGGTGTTCAGAGCTGATGTCATTGCGAGCAAAGCGCGGCAATCCATGGACTGCCGCGTCGCTGTCGCTCCTCGCAGTGACGAAGTGGGTTGATGCTCCTTGCTGTGCCGCAGTGGACTGCCACGTCGCTGTCGCTCCTCGCAGTGACGAAGTGGACTGCCACGTCGCTGTCGCTCCTCGCGGTGACGCAGTGGCTTGGTGTTCATGCTGTGACGAGGGTGTTGGTCAGCGCGCCAATGCCCTCGATCTCGGTCACCACCACATCGCCCGGGTTCACGTTCACGATGCCGTCGGGCGTGCCGGTCAAGATCAGGTCGCCGGGGCTGAGCGTCATGAAGCTGCTGAAGTATTCAATCAGCGTGGGCACGTCAAAAATCATGTCGGCGGTGCTGCCGCTTTGTGTGATTTGGCCGTTCACGGTGGTCTGCAATTGGAGCGCCATCGGGTTGGGGATGTCCGCCGCATCCACCAGCCAAGGGCCAATCGGCGTGCAGGTGTCGCGGTTTTTCACGCGCAAGTTGGGGCGGTACCAGTTTTCCAGGTAGTCGCGGATGGCGTAGTCGTTGGCCACGGTGTAGCCGGCCACAAAGTCATAGGCGTCGGCTTTCTTCACACGGCGTGCGGTGCGGCCGATCACCACGGCTAACTCGCATTCGCAGTGCATGTACTTCACGTCGGCAGGTCGATGGGTCAGCGCCTTGTGCCCGATCAAAGAGGCCTCACCCTTCATGAAAGCCAACGGCTCTTCGGGCGCTTTGAAGGCGAGTTCTTTGGCATGGTCGGCGTAGTTCAGGCCCAGCGCGATCACCGTGCGCGCCTTTGGCACGGGGGCCAGTGGCGGCAACCAGACCACGTCGTCAAAACCCACGCGGTGGCCTTGGTGAGGACCTTTGGTGATGCGCAATTGGCCGTCTTCTTCAACCGCTTGCTGAATCGCGCCCGACCAGGCGATGCGGGCGCGCTTCATGCGGCAGCTCCGACTTGCACAGACACTGAAGAAAAGCCGGGCGCGGAAATCTCCACCCGGTCCCCGGCTTTGGCGCGTGGACGTGTGCCATCGGCCAGGCCATCGGTGCCCACCATCAACACATCGCCAGCTTGCAGCGTCATGAATTCACCCACATCGGTCAACAGCGTGGGCAGGTCGCGCATCAGCGCACGCAAATCCACGGTTTGTACCCGCTCGCCATTGCGGCTCACCGCAATTTGCAGCGCGGCCCAATCTGACACTTGGCCTTGGGTGACCTGCTGCGGTAAAGCCAGAAAGCCGTCGCGGCAGCGGAACTTGACCGGTGGGCGGTAATAGCTCGCGTGCGGCACGGACCAGTCGCACAGCAGCACGGCGCCGGTCACCTGAGCCTCCACGCCGACCACCAAGCCCAGCGTGGCGCCGATGTCGACTTCGCTCACGCCGTCCTGCAGCTGCAGCGCTTGCCCGGCAGGGCTGAAAGTGTTGGCGCTTTTCACATAAAGAATGGGCGCTTGGGGTGCAGCTTTGTGCGGGTCCTGCGTCATGCGCGGGGCCCACAGGTCCCACTCGCGGCGAAAGTTGAGCAAGGTGCCGTACACCGTGCCTTGGGGCTGCCAGGGTGAATTCGATGTGGGGATCGACGCCATGGCTTATTCCTCGGTGTGCTCTTGGGCAAGGGCATGGCTCACTTCCAATGCAATCACCTTGTCCAGCAAGTCATACAAGGCCATCAAGCGCGCCTGGCCGAGCTGCTGCGCCATCCACGTGTAATGCGCTTCGATGGTCTGCGACAAGGCCTGCACCTTGTCCAGCCCCGCTGCTGTGGCGCGCACCACCGTGCGGCGGGCGTCTTGCGGGCAACGATGGCGCTCGATCAGGCCGTCTCGCTCCATGCGGGTCAACACACCGGAGAGGCTGGGGCCCAGCAAATAGGCCTCATGCGCCACACGACCCGTTTCGATGCCACCGGGCTCGTCCGCATGCTCCCCCAACACACGCAAAACGCGCCACTGTTGGTCCGACAAGCCATGCTCGCGCAGGCTGGGGCGGGTGTGGAGCATCACCGCCTCGCGGGCTTGCAGCAAAAGCCGGGGCAGATTGCGGTGAACAAAAGAGCTTCGGTTGACCATTTATTTAACATATTAAATGAATGACAGCCAACTGCTATGCGGGTTTTTACTGAAACCATCGGTCTCTTGACTGCTCGATGCGTCAGTCTGCCGTGGTGTGCGCTGAGGCTGTTGATCGATTGACGCGGGCGACAGTGGGATGCCTTACCTGAAGGCATCCCGCCAGTCATTACTTCAACCGCTTTATGTCGCTGTAATCTCCGCCGGTTTTGAGGACCACCGTCACATCGGCTTGGCCCCGGTTACGCCAGAACCAACCATGGTGACCGCTGAAGGCCGCCACCAACTCGCCTTGGTCGGAGGCGAAGGATCGACCCTTTTCATAGCTGATAGACCGACCGAGAGCATCCCCGTGTGTGTCGAAGTTCACAAGCCCACCTTCGACGATCCAGGAGAACAGCGCTTTCTCGCCCTCCTTCATCTTGAGTTTGATCTCGGTGCCTTGCCCTGGCGCGAGCTTGAATGTCATTTCGTCGCGCCACCGATGGCTGCTCTCAGGGGCCGGGCGCGCTTGGGGGCGTTGTGCCTCGGCAGGCGGTGCTGGGGCCGCAGCCGCAGCCGCAGCCGCAGCCGCAGCCGCAGCCGCAGCCGCAGCCGCAGCCGCAGCCGCAGCCGCAGCCGCCCCAGCACCCGCTGTCTGGACAGCCAAGTCCTGGGGCTGTGACAGCGATGCCTTCGTGGCCAAGGCATCCTCGGCGGCCTCCTTGGCAAGCCGGGTCTTGATCTCTCCCATTTCGGTCAGACCGAGCATCTTGCCAATGCCTGTGGGGTCCAAGCCGTACTCGGAGGGCAGGACCACGGTGTAGAGCAGGACCACCGCAGAAACCGCTGCGATGATGGTGGAGCGAATGAGCTGCCGAGTCGAGGGCAACTCAGCGCGGGAGGGAATGTCACTGTTGTACATGGTTTTCAAACGCGAGTTCATGGAGAGACGAGGTAACCGGTCAACTGCATGCCCACCAGCACGAATCCGGCGGACATCATGACCACGTTGGCGCTGTAGGCGTAGCGTACAAAACCGGCTGTGCGACGCCAGAAGTTGATGCCGATCAGGATCACCGACAAGGCGAGTAACTGACCGATTTCCACGCCGACGTTAAAAGCCAGCAGGTTTGCTACCAAACCGTCGCGGGAGATCTCGTACTCCTGGATCTTGGTGGCCAGACCAAAGCCATGGATCAGGCCAAAGATCAGGGTTGCCAGCTTGGTGTTGGGCTGAACCCCAAACCAGCGTTGAAACGCCCCCAAATTGTCCAGCGCCTTGTAGACCACGGAGAAGCCAATCACCGCGTCGATCAGGTAGCTGTTGATGCCGATGTTGTAGTAGACCCCCAGCACCATGGTGGCCGAGTGCCCGATGGCAAACAGGCTGACGTAGACCGCGATGTCCTTGAGTTTGTAAAGGAAAAAGATCACCCCGAAAAGGAACAGGATGTGGTCGTAGCCAGTGGCCATGTGCTTTGCGCCTAAATAGCCAAAAGGCACAAGGTGCACCCCGGAGATCTCCTGGATGTACCCCTTGTCACCTTGGGTCACCGCATGGGCGAAGGCATCGGTGGATGCAAACAAAAGAAGTGCCAGCAGCAGCAATGCAGCCATGGCAAGGCCCGGTCGCACCCAAAGCGCGGACCTTGGTTGCTGTGAAAAAAGTCTGAGCATGAAAACGCCATTTCATGTGAAAGTAAAAGCGATGCACAGCGCAGTGATCGCCGCTCGAATCGGCAGCAACCGGACGGGCTCAGCTGCGCGGGGGCCGCCCAATGCCAGCGAATGATGGCCAGAGTCCAGCGTGCGGGGCCTTGGTGGCACAAGCCTTATCCTTGTGCCAGTGCCGATCGCGCAAATGAGCATAGGCGCTGCAGTTGCAAGCCGTCACAGCGGCCAAGTCATGTGACTTTGCAAGCCCCCCTGCGGCACTCAAGGCACCGAGCAAAAGCACCCATGCGGTCACACCAACCAAGAGGCGAATAAGCCTTGAGCTGGCACGCATCTGATAACGCGGACTGAGAAAAAATACATGCGCTTGCATCAGACATTGGTATTTATTGTAACCTGAGGGGGGGGATATCCCTTTGAGAACAGGTCATTCCATATGCACACGCACGAAACCCATCCAGCCGTGATCAAGCGGCTGCGCCGCGCGGGCGGCCACTTGAGCAGCGTTATCAAGATGCTCGAAGAGGGAAAGCCTTGCTTGGAGGTGGTGCAGCAGTTGCACGCCGTCGAAAAAGCCATCACACAGGCCAAGAAGACCTTGATTCAGGATCACCTTGACCACTGCCTTGAGCACATGGTCGATGCAAAGGGGCGCACGCAAGCAGATTCACTGGACGGGTTCCGCAAGATCACCAAGTACCTGTGAACACCCGGACACATCCCTGGCAACACGAGCACGACTTTCACCTGCACCATGAATCCGCAGAGCGCGGCACCCGCGCGCTAATCTGGATCGCGCTGGCAGCAATGGCGCTCAAAATCACGGCTGGCGGGTGGCTGGACTCCATGGCTTTGCTGGCCGATGGCTGGCGCAGGTGTTCCCTCGCCATCGCCATTGGCCTGAGCCTCTTGGCCTGCGCGGCATCACACCGACTGAAGGGTGATCCGCGTTTTGCATTCGGAACATGGAAGATCAAGCTGCTTGGCGTATGTGCACCTTTGAGCAGACGCACTGACAGACGCACTGACGTCGCGGTGTAGGCCAGTCTGGCCATTGTGGTCATTGTGGCCTGGGGTGGCGGCTGGATTTTGGCCTGGGCTGGCGGCTGGATTTGGGGCTGGGTGTGGCTCGACCCGGTGATGGGCTTGGTCGGCGCTGTGCTTGTCGCCCTGTGCGCTCAGTCCAGAAGGCAATGCGACTGGGCCGTTCACGCTCAGCAGACAGGTTTTCCCCTAAGATGCGCCCAGCCTGGAGACGCCATGAACCTTCCCTTTCGCCTCGCGACTTGGCCTTTGACCGCATTTTTGGGCATGCTGGCTCTGGGTTGTGCTGCGCAGCCGAGGCCCGATTGCAAGCCCGCCCCAGAGAACGTCGCAGAGTTGGTGCAAATCCGAGCGCGGTTTCACACCGTTCAAGGGCCACTGGCAGAGTTCGACCCGTGCCACAAATTGTCACAACTGACCGTCCCTACGCGATGGAATGGCAGCCCCTTGGCGATCAAACCGCCGCTGCTGATCATTGCCCATGGGGGCGGTGGTCTGGGCATGCTCGAGCGCAATCTGGCAACCGCCCTTCAGAAAAAGGACATCGCCACATTGGTGTTTGACGCCTACCACCTCAACGGCTTTGAACAGGGCTACCCATTCTGGGGTTCGCAGGCGACCAACGAATCGCGACAGCGCATGATCTACAAAGCGGCCAAAGGGGCCTATGAGTGGGCGCTGACCCAGTCGGACAAAGTCGATACCCGTTCGATCTATTTACAAGGCGTCTCCAACGGCGCCGCGGTGGTGGTCAATTTGGCCAGTGTGGTCAGCCCCGAGCACGTCAAAGCCGTCATCGCCGAAGGTTTACCCGGCATGGGCATTGGTTTGCCCGACCAGCTGGCTGTGCCGGTCAGGTTGGTGTTTGGCAAACTCGACAACTACGGTGGCAAGCACCCCGAAGACTGGATGTGGCAACGGAAAGACAGTTGCCGCGTCAATCGCACGCCCAGCCCCGACGTTCCTGCGGGCAATGCCGCCCGGTGCAATGCGCGCCAAAACCCCACGGGTCTCACCGAAAAACCGATCGACTGGATGCACCGGCTCAAAGCGCAAGCAGCCGACATCGATGTCTGGTTTTACGACAAGGCTGCACATGGCATTTTCCAAGGGCCCATCGACCGAAAAATGCTGACTTACGGCACCGACAATGTGACGTTTTCATGGACGGGATCCGATCAGACGGCCAAGGAAAAAATGTTGGCCGACTTGCTCGCGCTCATTCAAAACCCACCCACGCCCCCCTGAACCATGACCGTCAAAACACTGCCGCCCGATCTGCTGGCCCCCATCGTGCAAGCGCCCATGGCCGGCGCCAACAACCACCGCTTGGCTGCCGCCGTCTGTCAAGCCGGCGGTCTGGGCTCGCTGCCAGCGGCCATGCTGAGCCCTGCCGATTTGCGCAGCGAACTGCAAGCGCTGCAGCAAGCCACGCAGCGCCCTTACAACGTCAACTTCTTTTGCCACACCCCACCCACACCCGATGCGCAAGCGCAGACGGAATGGCAAGCCACGTTGGCACCTTATTACCAAGCCATGGGGCTTGCGCCCAACACGGCCAGCAGCGGCACTGGGCGCGTGCCCTTTAACCACGCAGCGGCGGATGTGCTGCAAGCCTTTCGCCCGGCCGTGGTGAGCTTTCACTTTGGCCTGCCTGCGCCTGATTTGCTGGCGCGCGTCAAAAGCTGGGGCAGTCTGGTTTTGTCTTCGGCCACTACGGTGGCCGAAGCACTGTGGTTGCAGGCCCATGGCGCGGACGCCATCATCGCGCAAGGCTTGGAGGCCGGTGGGCACAGGGGCATGTTCCTGAGCGATGACCTGAGCACCCAGATCGGCACCTTCGCCCTGCTGCCGCAAATCGTGCAAGCCGTGAATTTGCCCGTGATCGCAGCAGGTGGCATTGCCACCCCGGCCGGCGTGGCTGGCGCCAAAGCGCTGGGCGCAGCGGCCGTGCAAATTGGCACCGCTTACCTGTGTAGCCACGAGGCCACCACCAGCCCTTTGCACCGCGTCGCCCTGCAGTCCAGCGCGGCGCAGCACACGGCGCTGACCAAGGTGTTCACGGGCCGTCCGGCACGGGGCATCGTGAACCGCGTCATGCGCGAGTTGGGGGCCATGCACCAAGTCCCGGCTTTTCCACTGGCCACGGCCGACATGGCCCCGCTGCGCGCAGCCGCCGAAGCCCAAGGCAGCAGCGACTTCACCCCGCTGTGGGCAGGCCAGAACGCCAGCGGCTGCCATGCGGCTTTTGCAGCCGACATCACCCGCGATTTTTTGAACGCCTGGCACGCGGCCTGAGCCTTCGCCTCAGGCACACTTGCGGCTTATGGCCAAAGACAAATCGATTTTCACCTGCACCGAATGCGGCGGCACCAGTGCCCGCTGGATGGGCAAATGCCCCAGCTGCAACGCCTGGAATACTTTGATTGAGGGTTCGAGCGAACCCGCTGCCACCAAAAACCGCTTTGGCTCGGTGCACGCCTCGCTGGCCCCCACGTCCGAAGTGTTGCCTCTGGCCCAAATTGACGCGGCCGACTTTGAGCGCCACCCCACCGGCATTGACGAACTCGACCGGGTGCTGGGCGGCGGCATGGTCGAAGGCGGCGTGGTGCTGATCGGCGGCGACCCTGGCATCGGCAAATCCACCTTGCTCTTACAGGCGGTGGATGCTCTGCAGCGCAGCGGCATGAACACGCTGTATGTGACGGGCGAAGAAAGCGGCGCGCAAGTGGCCATGCGTTCGCGCCGCCTGGGCCTGCCGGACTCGCAAGTGCCGGTGCTGCCCGAAATTCAGCTCGAAAAAATTCTGCACACCCTGCAAGCGCGGCAACCGGGCATCGCCATCATCGACTCGATCCAGACGGTGTATTCAGACCAACTGACCAGCGCCCCCGGCTCGGTGGCCCAGGTGCGCGAATGCGCCGCGCACCTCACGCGCACCGCCAAATCGACCGGCACCACCATCGTGCTGGTGGGGCACGTCACCAAAGAAGGGGCGCTGGCCGGTCCCCGCGTGCTGGAGCACATGGTGGACACGGTGCTCTACTTTGAGGGCGACACGCACTCCAACTTCCGCTTGGTTCGCGCCATCAAAAACCGCTTTGGCGCGGTGAACGAAATTGGCGTGTTCGCCATGACCGAAAAAGGCCTGAAAGGCGTGAGCAACCCCAGCGCCATCTTTTTGAGCCAGCATGCCGAGCCCGTGCCCGGCAGCTGCGTGATGGTCACGCTGGAGGGCACGCGCCCGCTGCTGGTAGAAATCCAAGCCCTGGTGGACAGCGGCGGCCCCTCGCCCAGGCGCCTGTCTGTGGGCCTGGACCGCGACCGCCTGGCCATGCTGCTGGCGGTGCTGCACCGCCATGCAGGCGTGGCCTGCATGGACCAAGACGTGTTCGTCAACGCGGTGGGCGGCGTGCGCATCAGCGAACCGGCGGCCGACCTGGCCGTGATGCTGGCCATCACCAGCAGCCTGCGCGGCAAGGCCTTGCCCAAGGGCTTCATTGCTTTTGGCGAAGTGGGCTTGGCGGGCGAGGTGCGGCCCGCGCCGCGTGGGCAAGACCGCCTGAAAGAAGCGGCCAAGCTGGGCTTCAAAGTGGCGGTGGTGCCCAAGGCCAACGCGCCCAAGAAAAACGACAAGTCCTTTGAGGGGCTGACTATTTATCCCGTGGAGCGCATCGAAGAGGCCATGCAGGTGGTGCGCGGGCTGGACTGAAGTCGCTTGACCGAGGTCTTGGCCAAGACCTCAAAAGTGCGTTTGACGGCGAACATCTGTTCGTTTTCTTCGGCGCTGAATTGAACGCACATGCTGTGCATTTTCTCTGTGCCCTCCCCATGCGCGCCTGTTGCGTTGCCGCCCGTGGCCGACCTGATGAATGCCGACTTGCTGGTTAATAACGTAAGGCGTTGTCATGCTCGCATGGCGATCCGGTCTTTTTCATGCATCGACGCGCAAAAGCTGTTTGAAGGGGGGCGTGTGGCCCGCTGGGTGTCCATCGAACGCCCGGCTTTGCGAAAATTGGCGCAATTGGACGGGTCTGCCGTGCTGGACGATCTGAGAGCACCGCCCGGCAAGCGACTGGAAGCGCTCAAAGGCGAGCGAAAAGGTCAATACAGCATCCGCGTCAATGACCAGTGGCGCGTGTGCTTTTTATGGACGGCCGAAGGCGCATTCGATGTGGAAATTGTCGCTTGCCACTGACTCAAGAGGACCTCCTATGAGAACTGTTGCACCTGTGACACCCGGCGAAATGCTGGAAGAAGAATTTCTCAAACCGCTGGGTTTGATCAAGTACCGCTTGGCCAAAGACATTGGCGTGCCCGCTCAGCGCATTGGTGACATCGTGGCGGGTAAGCGGTCCATCACCGCCGACACGGACTTGCGCTTGTGCCGCTATTTTGGATTGAGTGACGGTTGGTGGCTAAGGGGTCAGCGCAATTACGACAGGGCCATGGCCCGCGAAAAAATGGGTGAGGCCCTGACGAAAATCCAGCGTTGCACATTGTTGGCCGCTTGATCCGGGGCTGGATGCTGTTATCAGACTGTACCGAGCCGGGTTAAACGGACGCCGCCCTGCGCAGCTAAGGCGCCAAGCCCCAGGATTGAGGCTCAAACAATTCAAAACCGTGGCAAATCAGGGTGCTTGATCGCCCCCGCCCGCACCAGCATGCGGCCGTACTCGGCGCAGCGGTTGAGCGTGGGAATCACCTTGCCGGGGTTGAGCAGGCTTTGCGGGTCAAAGGCGCGTTTGACGGCGAACATCTGCTCGTTTTCTTCAGCAGAAAATTGCACGCACATGCTGTTGACTTTTTCGATGCCCACGCCGTGCTCGCCTGTCACCGTGCCGCCCATGGCCACACTGGTCTCTAAGATTTCGGCCCCAAACAGCTCGCAGCGGCGCAGCTGGTCGGCGTCGTTGGCATCGAACAAAATCAAAGGGTGCAGGTTGCCGTCGCCCGCGTGGAACACGTTCAGGCAGCGCAGCGCGTATTTCTCTTCCATCGCTTGAATGGCTTGGAGGATGTCGGCCAGGCGCTTGCGCGGGATGGTCGAGTCCATGCACATGTAGTCGGGGCTGATGCGGCCAGACGCCGGGAAAGCGTTTTTGCGGCCGCTCCAGAATTTGAGGCGCTGAGCTTCGTCATGGCTGACCGAAATGGCGGTGGCACCGCAGTCACGCAGCACCGCGCTCATGCGGCCGATTTCTTCTTCGACTTCTTCGGGCGTGCCGTCGCTCTCGCACAGCAAAATGGCGGCCGCGCTCAGGTCGTAGCCCGCGTGCACAAAGTCTTCCACCGCGATGGTCATGGGCCCGTCCATCATCTCCAGGCCTGCGGGGATGATGCCCGCCGCAATGACGGCGGCCACCGCGTCACCGGCTTTGCGCACGTCGTCAAAACTGGCCATGATGCAGCGCGCCAACTGCGGTTTGGGCACCAGCTTGACGGTCACCTCAGTCGTCACGGCCAGCATGCCTTCGCTGCCCACCAGCACGGCCAGCAGGTCGTAGCCTGAGGTGTCGAGCGCGTCGCTGCCAAATTCGATCGGCTCACCTTCGACGGTGAAGCCGCGCACTTTGAGCACGTTGTGCACCGTCAGGCCGTATTTGAGGCAGTGCACACCACCCGAGTTTTCGGCCACGTTGCCACCAATCGTGCAGGCGATCTGGCTGGACGGGTCGGGCGCGTAATACAGGCCGTAGGGTGCTGCCGCCTCGCTGATGGCCAGGTTGCGCACGCCGCATTGCACGAGCGCCGTGCGGCTCACGGGGTCCACGGTCTTGATCTGGTTGAAGCGCGCCATCGACAGCGTCACGCCCATGCGGTGGGGCATGGCCCCGCCCGACAAGCCCGTGCCCGCACCACGTGCCACCACCGGCACTTGCAGCGCATGGCAGGCTTTCAGCACGGCCTGCACTTGGGCTTCGGTCTCGGGCAGCACCACCACCAAGGGCCGCTCGCGGTAGGCGGTCAGGCCGTCGCACTCGTAGGGCGTGGTGTCTTCGGGGGTGTAGAGAATGGCGTCTTGGGGCAGCACGCGGCCAAGCGCCTGCACCACGGCGCTTTGGCGTTCGGCGCGTTCAAGGCTGGTGAGGAGTTCGGCATTGGCGGGGCTGTTCATGGCGGGCATTCCTGAAGGGTTGGTCTTGACTGTAAACCGAGACGCGTTTGCGGGGCTTGAAGAATCTTTCAGCGGCCGTTGAATTGGTGTCCGAAACAGCGCGGACGCATGGCTGCCGCTGCATCAACGACAAACCCGTTATCTAAAGTTGACAAAATACATTTGTACAAATATAATCGGGCAGTGCAGCACAACTCCAGACCCCAGGTCGACGTGAGCCCTGTGATCTTCTGTATGCGTCTGAAGCGCCACGCTTGAGATTTTTTGAGCCCAGTTGCCAGGTTTTAACGCCTGCTCCAAACCGCAACACCAATGGGATGTCAGCACAATTGATTGGAGAAATCATGAAGCGAATTGCTTTTCTATTGACATCCATCGCCGCCGCATTGGCAGTGACCGCTTGTGGTCAAAAAGAGCCCGAGGCACAGGCCGTAGCAGCCCCGGCGACTGCGCAGTGTGGCAAGGTCAAAGTGGCCAACATGACATGGCAGTCGGCTGAAGTTTTGGCCAATGTGGACCAAATCATTTTGACCCATGGTTATGGTTGCGATGTCGAGCTTGTGCCCGGTGACACCATGCCCACACTGACTTCGATGATGGAAAAGGGCCAGCCCGACGTTGCGCCCGAGGCTTGGATCAATGCCGTGCGTCAGCCGCTGGATGGCGCCGTCAAAGAAGGCCGTTTGCACTATGCCGCCATGTCGCTGCCCGATGGTGGTGTGGAGGGCTGGTGGATTCCCAAATACTTGGCCGATGCCAACCCTGACATCAAAACCATCGAAGACGCCCTGAAGCGGCCAGAACTGTTCCCGTCTGCAGAAAACAAGGGCAAGGGTGCTGTGCACAACTGCCCGTCGGGCTGGAACTGCCAGTTGACCACCGAAAACGCTTTCAAGGCCTGGGGCGGCCAGGCACAAGGCTTTGTGTTGGTGGACACGGGCTCTGCGGCCGGGCTGGATGGCTCGATCGCCAAAGCCTATGAACGACAGCAAGGCTGGCTGGGCTATTACTGGGCTCCGACCTCGATTTTGGGCAAGTACGAGATGGTCAAGCTGGACGCGGGTGTGCCGCATGACAAAGAGGCATGGGAGACTTGCAACAGCAAGCAAGAGTGCGCCAACCCCGCCAAAAGCGACTGGGCGCGTGCCGATGTGTACACCGTGGTGACCGACAACTTCAAGAACAACGCGGGCGACGCCATGCTGTACTTGGACAAGCGGGGCTGGAGCAACCAAACCGTCAACGGCTTGCTGGCTTGGATGAACGACAAGCAAGCCAACGGCAACGACGCGGCCAAGCATTTCTTGCGCACCCAGCCCGAAATCTGGAAGGCCTGGGTCAGCGAAGATGTGGCGGCCAAAGTCCAAGCGAGCTTGTAAAGCATGGCGGACTTGAGTTGGTTTCAGCATTTCCCGTCTTTGGACGAGGAGACGCTGCGCGCCATACGCCTGGCCATTGACGGGTCGTTCAGGGGCTTCACCCGCGAACACGGTGAAATGATGGAGCGCTTGTTCTATCCGTTGCGCGATTTCTTGCTGGCTTCAGAACACTTGCTGACCCAGTCGCCATGGCCCCTGGTCATGGCGGGCATTGCGGCCGTGTCGTGGTTGGCCAGCCGGTCCTGGAGGATCGTGCTGGTGGCCATGCTGGCGCTGTTTTGGGTGGGCATGTTCGGCATGTGGCAAGACCTCATGAAGACCTTGTCCATGATTTTTGTGGCCACGGTGGTCGCCATTGTGGTGGGCGTGCCCATTGGCATTTGGATGAGTTATTCGAACCGTGTGCAAAAAGTCATCAGCCCAGCGCTGGACGTGATGCAAACACTGCCCAGCTTTGTGTACCTGATCCCCGTGTTGATGCTCTTGGGCATTGGGCGTGTACCGGGGCTGATTGCGGTGGTCATCTATGCGATTCCACCTGTGATTCGCTTCACCAATTTGGGCATACGCATGGTCAGCTCTGAACTGCTGGAGGCGGCCGACGCCTACGGTTCAGCACGCTGGCAAAAGATGATTCAGGTTCAATTGCCTTTGGCCTTGCCCACCATCATGGCGGGTGTCAACCAGACCATCATGCTGGCGCTGTCCATGGTCGTTGTGGCTTCCATGATCGGTGTGCAGGGCTTGGGGCAACCCGTGCTGCGGGCCATCACCAACCAGTACTTTGCCATGGGCTTGTTCAATGGCTTGGCCATTGTGGTGATCGCCATCTTGTTTGACCGTTTGTCGCAAGCCTACGGTCAGCGCTTGCAAAAGCACAGGGAGATGTCGCATGGCTGAAGCGCTGGGTATTGAAATACGCCATCTCTACAAAATCTTTGGCCCAACACCCGACAAATGCATGGCCCTTGTCGAGCAAGGCGTAGGCAAAGACGAGCTGCGCGATGTGCACGGCCATGTCCTGGGTTTGCGTGATGTGAGTCTGAGCATTGCGCCGGGCCAAATTCAGGTGGTGATGGGTTTGTCCGGATCAGGCAAGAGCACGCTGATCCGGCACATCAACCGCTTGATCGAGCCCACAGCGGGCGAGGTTTGGGTTGGCGAGCAAGATGTGCTGAAAATGCGGCCGGGTGTGCTGAAGAAGTTTCGGCGCAAACAAGCGGCCATGGTGTTTCAGAAATTTGCGCTTTTCCCGCATCTGACGGTGCAAGAAAACGTGGAATACGGTTTGCGCATTCAAGGTGTGCGCAAAGCTGCACGCCAAACCGAGACTTTGCGATGGATAGAGCGGGTGGGTCTCAAAGGCTATGAAACCCACTTTCCCAACCAGCTGTCTGGCGGTATACAGCAGCGCGTGGGATTGGCCCGAGCCTTGACCAACGATGCCCCGATTTTGCTGATGGACGAAGCATTCTCGGCGCTGGACCCGCTCATACGCAGCGACATGCAAAGCGTCTTGCTCGACTTGCAGCAAGACTTGGGCAAGACCATTGTGTTCATCACCCATGACCTGGACGAAGCACTGCGTCTGGGCGACCGCATTGCCATCTTGCGCGATGGCGAAGTGGTGCAGCAAGGCACAGCACAAGAGATATTGCTGAAACCAGCAGACGACTACATCAAGAGCTTTGTGCGCGATGTGAACCGGGGTCGTGTGATCCGTTGCCGAACCTTGCTGCAAGCTGGCCCTGCCATCGAGGGCCCCAGCGTGGACTCACAACTGGTGATTGAAGAGGTGGCCCGTTTGCTCAGCGCAGACGGCAAAGAGTCTGCCAATGTGACCAACAGCAAAGGCAAGCACCTGGGCGTTGTGTCGATGACGGACATCATTGCCGCCATGGTGCCGCCCCGGGATTGATCTTGTAAGCGGCCGGATTTCAAGCCCAGGCTTTTCATGGATTGCCACGGCCTACGGCCTCGCAATGACGCCCCCGTCATCGCGAGCGCAGCGCGGCGATCCACGGATTGCCACGGCCTTCGGCCTCGCAATGACGCCCCCGTCATCGCGAGCGCAGCGCGGCGAT
>NZ_JBIKIL010000211.1:0-2864 GCF_044361645.1 Limnohabitans sp.
CCATGCCCGGGCGCAACAGCTCGGTGGTGGGCTGCAGCTCAAAGTCAACCGTGCAGCGCCACTGGCCCGACAGGCGCTGGGGGTCGGACAGGGCCTGGAGCGCCGAGGGGGACAGGCCGCCCACACCGCCCACACCCCCAACCCCCCCCACATGCCCAGCGCTGCGCCCCGTGTCCTCGCTCACGTTCTCGACCAACAAGCGGGTGCAGCCTGCGGCGATGCCGCGCACATGGGCCGAGCCCCGGGCACGCTGGCCGCCTTGGCGCAGGGCCTGCATGCGCAGGCGCGCCAGGTGCTGGCCTTGGGGCTCGGTTTGATGGCCTTTTCCCAAAGTTGACTTACTGCATATCGATAGGGCACTTCCGCAGCAGTTTGCGTGCCGTCGGAATATCTGGGACGAAGTTGTTCTCACCCAGGCAGCGGTTGTCTTCGGTCACGGTGATTTTTCCATCTTGTTCACGAATGCGCAGCAATCGGGTGGTTTCGAACGAGTTGCTACCGATCGCTTCGATGCTGCCAGCCAAGGGCCTGTTGGTGAAGCCGTATCGCAAGGTCATCAACAAGCTACCCGTTTGCCTATTGCCCATGCCATAACCAAGTGGAACTTGACAGTTTGTAGGAAAGCCGGGTACTTCTCCCGGAATTTCAAAGCGATGTACGGCTCGAACTTTCAAGTCCGTATCCACAATGGTCAGATCACAAACGGAGTGTCCGATTTGGCCTTCTGCGCATGATCGCGGGTGGAGCCCTCGCCTTTTCAGTTCTTCGACGGGTAAAGATGTGCAGGTGTCACCCTCAAACCGCTGGGGTTGGTATGCGACGATGCCGGTGCTGTAAATCTTCCCGTTGATTTCCACGGTTGGTGAAAATAAACCCTGGCTAACTCTTATAAAGTTCTTATAAGAGCTACGCGTTTTGGCGTCGAGCTTTATTACTTCAGCTGGATCGAAATCTTTGTTGATGCGTTGCACTTCTTTGACGAAAGCATCCTCCTCTTGATTGCTCAAAATACGAAACGATGACTTTTCGGAAGGAGCGACAGCTGTCGATCCATGTACCACTATGGACAAACAACTCGTCAACATAAAAACCATTAAATTTTTCATTCAGGCACCTTTTGAAAATTTCTCATAAGCCTTTTGCAACTTTTCGTCGTAACTGAACTTTTTGTAATCAGGTCCGTTGTAAATCCGGGCAATAGTAGGCCAGTCTTTGGTTTGAACTGCACGCTTGAGTTTGGGGTTTTCGGAGATGAAATTTCCTAGAGCTTCGAGTTGGGTTTTTTCGCTGGTGCACATGGCGACAATGAATTTCTGTAAGGTCAGAAATCTAGCGGCTTTATAGTTCGCTCCCATGATCTGAAACGCACCCCAAGAGACCGATTTCAACGCGGCTTCAGGATCGAGCCGATAGGCCTTTGCCAGGCGCAGATAAGCTTGGTCATAGCTGCCATATTGCCCCGGACCAAAGCCAGTGGGCCAGCAAATGTCAGGGTCCTTGTCATGCGGACTGCTACAGCCGGGCACGCCTTCGCCATGGTATTTGCGCTGCCTGGTGTTGAAGTGGGGGCCATTGACGCAGGTCAGCCTGTGAAAGTACTGTCGCTCATATTGCAAGGTGGGCACCCGTTTGCCGTTTTGCAATTTCTTGCTGTAAAAAGCCCCTTTTGGCGCTTCAATGGCCTTGATGGCCTTGAGGGTGGCGACTTCACATTCGACAATTCTTCCTGCAACATCACGCCAATCATTTTCAGTGAGTTCCTCGTCCTTGTAATTGTCAAAATAAGCAAGCAAGTCTTGCGGAAAATCTGCTGTCAGCACGGTGGTGTTGTGGTGTTGACTGCTTGGGCTCTGATGCACAGGATGGCCTGCGCGCACCGGTTTACCTTGGGGTTTTCCGTTGTGCCGCCGATTGGGACTGAAGGCGGGCTGAAAAGGTTTTTCTGCGGCCTGTTCATCGTGTGGCTGCAAACTGGTCTTAAAGCTGATTCCTTTAGATACCAATGTGACCCACTGCTGGCCCAAGCCGGAGCGCACCGCTTGAATCTGTTTCCAAGTACCCGCTGAATTTTTAATGAATATTTCCACAAGCGTTTCTGCGCTGCTGGTGGTGATCAAAGGAAGCAAGCCGCGCTGGTCGCTTGAGAAAGATTGCGAAAGGCCATCAAATTTCAACATCAGTTGAAGCCCCTCAATGGGGTAACGCAAAGCATCCAACACCATGACGCGAACCGAGAAAGCATGCTTTTTATCAAGGTAAAGCACTTGTCCGACTTGCAAGGCATTGGGATTGGATAAGCCGTTGATTTCGACCAGTTCCTGTACGGCTTTTCCATGCTGGCGCGCAATTTTTGAAAGCGTGTCCCCGCTCTGCACTGTATAAATCGTGTTCATGCCAATCCCCCTTGATTGGTTTCGTCCTCATTGATGAATTTCATTTCAACCATCCACCCGCCCGAAGATTGGTGAATATTCAGCTCTTTGGTCTGCGCCGCAAACAAATAAGTTTTTGCCTGTGGGCCTTGGTTGCCAAAGCGAGCGAGCAACTCAGTTTCTTCATAACTGCTGAGCATGTCGATCGGCGGAGTGTCTTCAAATAACCATTCCGCATTGACCAAGGCAGTCGGATCGATGCGCTGGCTAAAGTTCGCCTTGTCCGGGACCCGTGGCATGCCCTTCAAGGTCGGCACCGCCGCACTCTTAGGCCCGTTCATGCTGTGACTGCCCGCATGCGCTGCCCAGCTGCCGCTGGTGCCGTCTTCAATGCCGCTGCTGTTGAACACCGTGTAGCTGCCCCCGCCGTTGATGACCACCTCTTCTTTGGCCTCGATGTGGATGCTTGTCGCTGTGGCGGTGATCTTGAGT
>NZ_JBIKIL010000212.1:0-2849 GCF_044361645.1 Limnohabitans sp.
CGCGCAACCGAGCTTGTATATGTCAACGCTGTGCGACCACTGAGCCGCAGTTGAGGGACTGAACCATGTGCCAACTGCTCGGCATGAACTGCAACACCCCCACCGATGTGACCTTCAGCTTCAGCGGCTTTGCGCAGCGCGGTGGCATCACCGACCACCACGGCGACGGCTGGGGCATCGCTTTTTTTGAAGGGCAGGGTGTGCGCCACTTTGTGGACCACCAAAGCGCCAGCACCTCGCCGATTGCCGACCTGATCCGGCGTTACCCGATCCAAAGCCAGAACGTCATCGCCCACATCCGCAAAGCCACCCAGGGCGAAGTGAGCCTGGAAAACTGCCACCCCTTTTTGCGCGAGTTGTGGGGCCGCTACTGGGTGTTTGCACACAACGGCAATTTGGTGGACTACGCGCCGCGCCTGCACGGCAGCTTCAAGCCCGTGGGCCAGACCGACAGTGAGCGGGCGTTTTGCTGGCTCATGCAAGAGCTGGCCAAGTCGCATGCCAGTGTGCCCAGCGTGCAAGAGCTGTCCTTGACACTGCGCGAGCTGGTGCCGCAGATCGCCCGCTTTGGCACCTTCAACTTCTTGTTGTCCAACGGCCAAGCTTTGTGGGCGCATGCCAGCACCCACCTGCACTATGTGCTGCGCAAGCACCCCTTCACACAAGCGACTTTGAGCGACGAAGACCTGAGTGTGAACTTTGCCGACCACACCCGCGAGACCGACCGGGTGGCGGTGGTGGTGACCGCGCCCTTGACCACCGATGAGGCTTGGGTGGCCTTTGAGCCGGGGCGCTTGTACACCTTTGAGGGCGGCGATCTGAATCCGTAGCGGGGATTCAAGCTGTGGGTTGAGGCTTTACAGCGCCGCTTCCACCGCGTCCCAAAACAGCGCCGCCACATCACAGCCCATTTGGTCGGTGATTTCCTGAAAGCATGTGGGGCTGGTCACGTTGATCTCGGTCAGGCTCTCGCCAATGATGTCGAGGCCCACCAGCATCAGGCCGCGTGCGAAGAGGATTGGGCCCAAGGCTTCGGCGATTTCGCGGTCACGTGCCGAGATGGGTTGGGCCACGCCCTTGCCACCAGCGGCCAGGTTGCCGCGCACTTCACCGCCTTGCGGAATACGCGCCAGACAAAAGGGTACGGGCTTGCCGCCGATCAAGAGCACGCGCTTGTCGCCTTGCGCGATGCCGGGCAAAAACTTTTGCACCATCACGGTTTGTGAACCGCCGCGGTTGAGGGTTTCGATGATCACGCCCAGGTTCAGGCCGTCGGCACCTACCTTGAAGATGCCCGTGCCACCCATGCCGTCCAGGGGTTTCAAGATGATGGTGCCGTGCTCGGCATGGAAGGCGCGAATGTCAGACTCGCTGCGTGTGACCAAGGTCGGCGCAATGAACTGCGGGAACTCCAGAATGGCCAGTTTCTCGGGGTGGTTGCGCAGCGCAGCCGGGCTGTTGAAGACCTTGGTGCCTTCGCGCTCGGCCTGGCTCAGCAGGTGCGTGGCGTAGAAATATTCGCTGTCAAAAGGCGGGTCGGTGCGCATGATGACCGCGCCAAAGTCTTTCAGGTTGGCACGGCTCGTCGAAGTTTCGGTGAACCAAGTGTCTGGCTGCCCGGTGAGTGTGATGTGGCGAACTTGGGCCGATACGGCCTCGCCACGCTGCCAGCGCACATCGGTCATTTGGCAGGCCACCACTTGGTGTCCGCGTTTTTGCGCCTCGCGCATCATGGCGAAGGTGGTGTCTTTGTAAATTTTGAAGGATTCGAGCGGGTCGGCAACAAACAGTATTTTCATGAGCAGTTAGATTTCTAAGTCAATGCGCGAACTGTGACACAGAACGCTAAAACGGGTGTGAACCAAGATGGAAGGCGGCCGGGATCACCGCCGCACCACCAGCAAGCTGGCCGCCTGGCAATGGATGCGCACATGCTGGGCTTCACCCAAGTATTCTCCATCGGCGGCCAGAGGAACGCCCTTTGTGCAGGCGATGTCCAGTTGGCGATACGGCCAACAGCCGATGCGCGGGTGACCGAGGTGTTGGCCGATCAACAGACGGGGCAGCATGAGCAGGGCCCCCAGTCGGCCAAAGGTGCCTGCCAACAAGGCATCCAGCTGGCCATCGGCCAGCTGAGCGTGAGGCACGGCTGGCATGCCTGAGCCAAAAGTCGGTGTGTTCAGGCTGGAGGCAAAGAGGCAAGCACCTTGGTGTTTGAAGTGTCCATCGCTGTGCAGCGTCAGGTCCCAGTGGCGCAGGTGGATCAGCTCATGCAAGGTGGCCCACAGGTAGCGGGGCAAGCCGCGCAGCCAGCTCGGCCCATTCAGCGCACGCAGCCCAACGGCCGAGTCAAAACCGGCCGTCAGGCTCGACAGAAAAGGGGCCTCGTACGTTTGGCCTTGCAGGTCGCGCCAGTGGGCCAGGCCTGCGTCGATGGCTTGCGCAGGGCCTTGCAACGCGAGCGTCAAGGCTTGTGCCCAATGCATGCCATCCACACCCCAGGCGCGGGCACTGTCGTTTCCACTGCCCATGGGCACCAGGCCCACGGTGAGTCGCCGCGCCAACAGCATGGGCAGCCAGCGGTTGAGTGTGCCGTCACCGCCCACCACCACCACGCGGCTGCCTTCGGGCAGCGACTGCAGCAGGTCCACACTGTCGCTCAAGGCTTCGGGGGCAGCCAGTTGTGCATTCGGTGCATGCGCTGCCAGCCACGCCCGCAGGGCCGGAATGCGCAGCGCAGCGCGGCCGCCTTGTGCATGGGGGTTGAGCAGGACCAAGGCCATGGCGGGGCAGGCTTACTGGAAAGCCACTTCGGCAAAGCTGCGCAGCTTGCGGCTGTGCAGTTGCTC
>NZ_JBIKIL010000027.1:0-33432 GCF_044361645.1 Limnohabitans sp.
CTGGAGATCTCGCTGCTCATGGTGCCCGTTCAGGTGCAGGCTGCTTGCTTTGCAAGCGAAGCTCACGCTGCTGCGTGCGCAGCAAGCGTTCTTGCGCGTTGAGCGCCAATTCTTGCAAGCGCAAAGGCTCAATGGCCTGTCGGCGCTCACGCCGCGCCGCAGTTTGGCAAGCGTTGACGGCAAATTTTTGCCAACACAGCGCCAACTGCGCCTCTTCTGTCTGCAAGATCGTTTGGCGCTGCAGCGCCAAAGCTTTGCGCTTTCGGTCAATGTCCTCGCTCATCTCGTCGGGCGACGGCGCAAAAGCGATGGGCGCAGACTGCTCGCTTGCGGCAGTGGGCGGTGCCAGAGGCTGCGCTGCATCCGCGCTGCTTTGCGCCTGCACATCGACAGTCAAGGCCAAAGCCAATGTCAAAGCCCAGGGCCAAGCCCGCGCAACTTCGGTCCATCTCAGCGGTTCAAACCCAGGGCGTGTCATGTGAGCTGTGTGTCCACCGTGCGGTGGGCCAATGCCAAAAATTCACTCGACTGCATTTCATGCAAACGCGACACCGTACGCGGAAACTCATGCGACATCGGGCCGGCGGTGTACAAGCCCTCGGGCGGGACAGCGGCCGACATGATGAGCTTGACCCGCCGGTCGTACAGCACGTCAATCAACCAGGTGAAGCGCCGCGCCTCAGACGCCATGCTGACGGGCATGTGCGGCACGTGGCTGAGCAACACGGTGTGGTATTGCGTGGCGATTTCGAGGTAATCATTTTGTGAACGTGGCCCACCACAAATGGCCTTGAAGTCAAACCAAACCACATCACCCGCACGGCGTTTGGCGGTGATGTCGCGCGCTTCAATGTGCAACACAGCGTCTTCGTCCGGCCCCGTGGCCAAGCGGTTGAAGGCATCGTCCATTTCTGCTTCGGCCTGATCCCCCAAAGGAGAATGGTAGAGCTTGACCCTCTCCAGCGTGCGGCGGCGGTAGTCGGTGCCGTTGTCTACATTGAGCACCTGCATGCGCTGGTTCAACAAAGCGATGGCGGGCAAAATGCGGTCGCGGTGCAAGCCGTCGGGGTACAGGCCGTCGGGCTCAAAATTGGAAGTGGTGACAAAGCCCACGCCGTTGTCAAACAGCGCCACCAACAGGCGGTGCAAGATCATCGCATCGGTGATGTCGGCCACATGGAATTCGTCAAAGCAAATCAGCTGGTAACGCTTGGCCATGCGCTTGCCCAACTCATCCAAAGGGTTCACCGTGCCCTGAATGACCGCCAATTCGCGGTGCACCTCGCGCATGAATTCGTGAAAGTGCAAACGCGTCTTGCGCTCGATGGGCACAGCTGCAAAAAAGCAGTCCATCAAAAAGCTCTTGCCGCGCCCCACCCCACCAAACATGTAGACGCCCTTGGGAATGTCGGGGCGGCTGCGAAATTTGCCGAGCAGGCCGGAGCGCTTGGATTTGTAGGCCGCCCACTCACTGGCGCAACGCTCCAGCGCCTCGATGGCGCGCAGCTGGGCCGGGTCGCTTTGGTAGCCGCGCTTATGGAGCTCTTCTTCGTAAACTTCACGAACAGACATGTGTGGGTGGCTCTTCAATTCAAATGACAAAACCCGGGGCCAGGCCCGGGTTTTAGGGATGCGGAACTTTAACCCAACTCACACGAAACCGCAGTTCCGAGTGTGCCATGGTCTCAGAAGTTCAGGGTGCGCTTGTCCACCGCCAAGGCCGCCTCTTTGGTGGCCTCGCTCAAACTGGGGTGCGCGTGGCAAATGCGCGCAATGTCTTCTGCGCTGGCACGGAACTCCATGGCCACCACGGCCTCGGCGATCAACTCCGAAGCCGATGGGCCCACGATGTGCACGCCCAAGATTTCGTCGGTCTTGGCGTCGGCCAGCATCTTCACCATGCCGGTCGTGTCGCCCAATGCGCGGGCACGGCCGTTGGCCAAGAACGGGAAAGTGCCCGCCTTGTAGGCCACGCCGTCGGCTTTGAGCTGCTGCTCGGTGCGGCCCACCCAAGCGATTTCGGGGCTGGTGTAAATGACCCAAGGGATGGTGTTGAAGTTCACATGGCCGTGTTGCCCGGCGATGCGCTCGGCCACGGCCACGCCCTCTTCTTCGGCTTTGTGCGCCAGCATCGGGCCACGCACCACATCGCCAATCGCCCAAACACCCGGCAGCTTGGTTCTGCAATCCGCGTCCACCACCACCGCGCCGCGCTCGTCCAGTTGCAGGCCCACGGCCTCGGTGTTCAGGCCGATGGTGTTGGCCACGCGGCCAATCGAGATGACCAGCTTGTCGGCCGCCAGCACCACAGCCTCGCCTTTGGCGTTGGTGTAGTTCACCGTCACGCCTTTTTTGCCGTTCACGATCTCGCCCACTTTCACGCCCAGCTCGATCTTCAGGCCTTGCTTGTCGAATGCCTTCTTGGCTTCCTTGGCGATTTGCTCGTCCACCGCGCCCAAGAAAGTGGGCAGGCCTTCGAGGATGGTCACGTCAGCACCCAAACGACGCCAGACCGAGCCCATTTCAAGGCCAATCACGCCAGAGCCAATCAAGACCAGCTTCTTGGGCACACTTGCCAAGCGCAAAGCGCCGTCGTTCGACAAGACATTGACCTCGTCAAACGGCGTGCCGGGCAAGGCACGGGCGTTCGAGCCGGTGGCGATGATGACGTGCTTGGCGGTGATGTCCTCTTCGGTTTTGCCCGCCACGTGGACGGTGTAGCCGCCCTCGGCTTGGCCCACAAAGCTGCCGCGACCGTGGAAAAACGTGACCTTGTTTTTCTTGAACAAATACAAGATGCCATCGTTGTTTTGCTTGACCACCATGTCTTTGCGCGCCAGCATTTTGGCGATGTCCATCGTCACGCCACTGGCGCTGATGCCGTGCTCGGCGAAGTGGTGGTTGGCGTGGTCAAAGTGCTCGCTGGACTGCAGCAAAGCCTTGGACGGGATGCAACCCACATTGGTACAGGTGCCGCCGGGCGCGGGGCCACCGGCGGCGTTTTTCCACTCGTCGATACAGGCGACTTGGAAACCGAGTTGGGCCGCGCGGATGGCCGCAATGTAGCCACCGGGGCCACCGCCGATGACGACGACGTCAAATTGTTTGCTCATGCGTTTCTTTCTCTTCAGTTATTCGTTGGAGCTTGACCCGTTTGGGCAACCCCTTTCAGGTAAAGCGTCTCTGGAGCCAAATCCAGCATGTCATCCCAAACCACCGTGCCGTTGGAGACATGCGCCTTGGCAAAGGCCCCCCCCAACTTCAGTCGTTGGAAAGCCGGAAATTCCAAGTAGGGTTTGACATCAAACGACTTGACCGAACCGTCTTTGAATTCAAGCCACAACTCAAAGTTGTCCAGCGCCTTGACCTTGGTCACGCGGGGCAAAAGAGGTTTGATTTCAGTCATTTGAGGGGGTCGATTCGAAAAAGATCGCGGCCTTGAACGGCCAATGACCAATTGGCCATCAGCTCTTCGGCGTGGATTTCAATCCAAGCTTCAACCAATCGCCGTTTGTTTTTTGGAAAATGCCCAGCCAAAAGTTCGGCACTGGGAATGGCAAAAACCGCCTCAAAGTCTTGGTAGAAAACATGGATGTGGGGCATGTGGTGTTCGCTGGTGTCCATGAAATACATGGACACCAAAACGCCATAGAACATCGAGATGGTTGGCATGCCTTCTGGGGGAAAGTCAGTGCGCGATCAGATGTCAAACAAAAGCCGCGCAGGGTCTTCCAGCGCTTCTTTCATGACCACCAGGCCCAACACGGCTTCGCGACCGTCGATGATGCGGTGGTCATACGACATGGCGAAGTAGTTCATGGGGCGCACCACGACTTGGCCGTTTTCCACCATGGCGCGGTCTTTGGTCGCGTGCACGCCCAAAATCGCCGACTGGGGTGGGTTGATGATGGGGGTGGACATCATCGAGCCAAAGGTGCCGCCGTTGCTGATGGAGAAGGTGCCGCCGGTCATCTCTTCCATGCCCAGCTTGCCGTCGCGGGCTTTGACGCCGAATTCAGCGATCTTCTTTTCGATGTCGGCAAAGCTCATCTGGTCGGCGTTGCGCAAGATGGGCACCACCAAACCACGGGGCGAACCCACCGCGATGCCGATGTCAAAATAGCCGTGGTACACGATGTCGTTGCCGTCCACCGAGGCGTTGAGCACGGGGAACTTCTTCAGGGCGTGCACAGCGGCCTTGACGAAGAAGCTCATGAAGCCCAGCTTGCAGCCGTGTTCCTTCTCAAAACGCTCTTGCATGCGCTTGCGCATCTCCATGACCGGGGCCATGTTGATTTCATTGAAGGTGGTGAGGATGGCGTTGGTCGATTGCGATTGCAGCAAACGCTCGGCCACACGGGCACGCAAACGCGTCATGGGGACACGCTGCTCGGGGCGCTCGCCCAAATCAACAGCAGGGCCAGAAACCTGAGGCAAGGCCTTGGTGGGCACGCCGGTCGGGATCACGGCGGCAGTCGTTTTGACGCCAACGGCCGCAGCCGAGGAGACGCCAGCTGGCACGGCAGCGAGCACATCGCCCTTGGTCACACGGCCGTCTTTGCCCGAACCCGCCACGGAGCCAGTGGCCAAGCTGTTGTCGGCCATGAGCTTGGCGGCGGCGGGCATGGCCACACCGGCCATGCTGCTGCTGGTGGTGGCTACAGCGGCAGCCGGTGCCGCGACCACGGCAGCAGTTGCAGCAGTTGCAGCAGCTGCAGAAGTTGCGGCCGGGGCAGCGGCCACTTTGCCATCGGTGTCGATGCGGGCGATCAGCTGCTCAGCGGCCACGGTGGCACCGTCAGCCTGCAAAATTTCAGACAAAACACCTGCCGAGGGAGCAGGCACTTCGAGCACGACTTTGTCGGTCTCGATTTCGATCAGGATTTCGTCGGCGGCAACGGTGTCGCCGACTTTCTTTTTCCACTGCAGCATGGTGGCTTCTGCCACGGACTCGGACAGTTGGGGAACTTTGACTTCTACGATGGCCATGATTTTTCCGTTGAACGTTGTACTTTGAATGGGGCGCAAGGCCTCTGGCGCTGACAGGTCAGCGCCAGAAGCTGGTTCACTTGGTCAACACAAAGCCCTTGAGCTTCGCGAAGGCCGCTTCGATCAGTGCTTTTTGCTGGTCCTGGTGCAGGTGCGAGTAACCCACCGCAGGCGAGGCGGAAGCTGCGCGACCGGCATAGCCCAACTTTTGTCCAGCATGCATGTTCTCGTGGATGTTGTGTTGGATGAAGAACCAGGCCCCCTGGTTTTGCGGTTCGTCTTGGCACCACACCAGGTCTGTGGCGTTGGGGTATTTTTTCAGCTCGGCTGCAAAGGCCTTGTGCGGGAAGGGGTAGAGCTGTTCCACGCGGATGATGGCCACGTCGTCGGCGCCCTGCGCTTCCCGTTGCTTGACCAGGTCGTAGTAGACCTTGCCCGAGCACGCCACCACGCGCTTGACCTTGTCGGCCTTGAGCGTTTTGTTTTCCGGGATCACGGTCTGGAAACTGCCCTGCGTGAACTCGGACACAGGCGATGTCGCGTCCTTGTTGCGCAGCAGCGACTTCGGGGTGAAGATGACCAAGGGCTTGCGCAGGTTGCGCACCATCTGGCGACGCAGCACATGGAAGATCTGGCTGGCCGTGGTGGGCTGCACCAGTTGCATGTTGGTGTCGGCCGCCAATTGCATGAAGCGCTCGACACGGGCCGAGCTGTGCTCGGGGCCTTGGCCTTCGTAGCCATGCGGCAGCATCAAGGTCAGACCGTTGACGCGGCCCCACTTGACTTCACCGGAAGCGATGAACTGGTCGATCACGACCTGTGCGCCGTTGGCGAAGTCGCCAAATTGGGCTTCCCAAATCACCAAGGTGTTGGGGTCGTTCGAGGCATAGCCGTATTCAAAGGCCAAGACCGCTTCTTCGGACAAGATCGAGTCGATGACCACAAACGGGGCTTGGCCGTCGGCAGCGTGCTGCAAGGGAACGTAGGTGCCCTCATCCCACTTCTCGCGGCTCTGGTCGTGAATCACAGCGTGGCGGTGCGTGAAGGTGCCACGGCCGCAGTCTTCGCCCGACAAACGCACGGGAAAACCGCTGGCGACCAAGGAGGCAAACGCCATGTGCTCGCCCATCCCCCAATCCACTGGCATGTCGCCACGGCCCATGGCCGCGCGGTCGGCATAGACCTTCTTGACCAGTTGATGGGGCGTCACGGTGTTGGGAATGGTCGATATTTTTTCGGCCAAGCGGCTCCATTCCGACAGGGGAATCGCGGTGTCACCCGCGTCGGTCCACTTCTTGCCCAAGAAGGGGGCCCAGTTGACGGTGTACTTGGTTTTGAAGTTGGTCAAGACGGGGTCGGCGGTGTGCTTGCCCGCGTCCAACGCAGCGCGATTGGCCTTGACCATGTCATCGCCCAGGGTATCGCCCAAGCCTTGCGCGGCCAACTTGTCGGCGTACATCTTGCGCGTGCCGGGGTGGGCCGCGATTTTCTTGTACATCAGCGGCTGGGTCAGCGAGGGGGTGTCTTGCTCGTTGTGGCCCAGCTTGCGGAAGCACACCACATCCAGCACCACGTCTTTGCGGAAGCTCATGCGGTACTCCAGGGCCAGTTGCGCGGCCATGACCACCGCTTCCGGGTCGTCGCCGTTGACATGCAAGACAGGCGCCTCGACCATCTTGACGATGTCGGTGCAAAACACGCTCGAACGCATGTCGCGTGGGTCTGATGTGGTGAACCCAATCTGGTTGTTGATGATGACGTGGACCGTTCCGCCAGTGGAGTAACCGCGTGTCTGAGCCAAGGCAAAGGTTTCTTGGTTGACACCTTGACCGCCAAAGGCGGCATCGCCATGCACCAACACAGGCAAAACTTGTTTGCCCAAGGGGTCACCCCGGCGGTCCATGCGGGCCCGCACCGAGCCCTCCACCACAGGGTTGACGATTTCCAAGTGCGAGGGGTTGAAGGCCAAGGTCAGGTGAACCGGACCACCGGTGGTGCTCACGTCTGAGCTGAAGCCTTGGTGGTATTTCACGTCACCGGCGGGCAACTCTTCGGGGGCGGTGTGGTCAAACTCGGCAAACATGTCGGCCGGCAATTTGCCCATGGTGTTGACCAGCACATTGAGGCGGCCCCGGTGGGCCATACCGATCACGACTTCTTGCACGCCTTGAGCACCGGCTTGCTGTATCAACTCGTCCATCGCGGCAATGAAGCTCTCGCCGCCTTCCAGTGAAAAGCGCTTTTGCCCCACGTATTTGGTGTGCAGGTAGCGCTCTAAGCCCTCGGCCGCGGTCAGGCGGTCGAGGATCTGCTTTTTCTTCTCGGCCGTGAAATTAGGCTTGCTGCGTATGCTTTCCAGCTTTTGCTGCCACCAGCGTTTTTCGGCCTGGTCGGTGGTGTACATGTACTCCGCGCCGATGGTGCCGCAGTAGGTTTCGCGCAGCGCATTGAGCAGCTCGCGCAAAGACATGCGGTTTTTGCCAAAAAATGTGTTGCTGGTGTCGAACACGGTTTCCTGGTCAGCGTCGGTGAAGCCGAAGAAAGCCGGGTCGAGGTCAGGAATATTGGGACGCTCGGTGCGCTTGAGCGGGTCCAAGTCGGCCCAGCGCTGGCCCACGTTGCGGTAGGCGGCGATCAGCTGTTGAACGGCGGTGCGCTTGCGGCCCATTTCAACATCCACACTGGCCATCACGACTTTGGTGCCACCGGACTTGGCCCGCTCGGCAAAAGCGTTGATGACGGGCAGATGGGGCACGTCTTTGGCGTTGCTGCCATCGACTGCGGGAACGTGCTGCAAAGCGTCGAAATACTCACGCCAAGAATCGGGCACGCCACCCGGATTGGCCAGGTAGTTCTCGTACATCTCTTCGACGTACGGGGCGTTGCCGCCAAACAAGTAGGTGTTGCCTTGGTAGGCAGCGTAGACGGAATTAGTCTCGCTCATATTTCGCTGACCTCCGTTTCCCTCGGGGAAACATAAGTTGGTTGAGATTTACCTCCCGCGACACGGCTGAACCGGTTGGCGGATGCGACTGTGGCAATGGAAGGGCCTGAGTACAGCAGGTATTGTGCCACGCCCAATCCGACACCCAACTGACAAAGCGGGGCAATCGGGGGCGGATTGACACCGACCCGACAAATAAAAACCCCGCCTGAGCGGGGTCTGGGCACTTTCAAAGTGGCTCTGGCTGGGATCAAATTTTGAGCTGGTCCACAACCTGCTGCAAGGCAGCCGGGTCGTCCATGGTGGTCAAATCTCCCGGATCGCGCCCTTCAGCCACCGCCTGAATCGCGCGGCGCAACAGTTTGCCGCTGCGCGTCTTGGGCAAAGCCGTGACAAACAGCACACGCGAAGGACGCGCGACCGCACCCAGTTGCGAGTCCACCACCTTCATGACTTCCCCCTCTAACTTGAAGCGCGCCGCAGCATCGGTCAGGCCAGAGCTGTCCTTGGCAATCGCAAAAGCCATGGCCACCTGCCCTTTGAGCGGGTCGGCCACGCCGACCACCGCCACTTCGGCGATGTTGGGGTGGCTGGAGATGCTTTCTTCGATCTCGCGGGTGCCCAAGCGGTGACCGGCCACGTTGATCACGTCATCGGTTCGGCCGAGGATGAAGTAATAACCGTCTTCGTCGCGCAGCGCCCAGTCGAAAGTGCTGTACACCAGCTTGCCCGGCACGGTCTTCCAGTAAGTTTTGACGAAACGCTCGTCGTCGCCCCAGATGGTTTGCAGGTTGCCAGGGGGCAGGGGCCCTTCGATGGTCAACACGCCTTTTTGGTTCGCGCCGGTCAACTCTTCGCCCGTTTGGTCGTCGACCAGCTTGACGTTGTAACCGTAGATCGCTTTGCCGGGCGAGCCGAATTTGCTGGGCGCTTTTTCCACGCCGTTGCAAATGCTCAAAATAGGCCAACCGGTTTCGGTCTGCCAGTAGTTGTCAATGATTGGCTTGCCGTTGAGCCCTTCAGAAATCCATTTGGCGGTGGGCTCATCCAGCGGCTCACCGGCCAAAAACAGGGCCTGCAAACTGGACAGATCGTATTTGCTCAGCAAGGCCGGGTCTTGTTTTTTCAGCACGCGAATGGCCGTGGGCGCGCTGAACATGACGTTCACCTTGTACTTCTCGACCAAGCTCCACCAAATGCCGCCGTCGGGGCGAATCGGCAGGCCTTCATACAGGATGGTGGCCATGCCACCGATCAGCGGACCGTAGATGATGTAGCTGTGACCCACCACCCAGCCAATGTCGCTGGTGCAAAAGAAGGTGCCGCCCGGTTTGCCTTCAAACACATGGGGCATGCTGGCGGCCAAGGCCACGGTGTAGCCGCCGGTGTCGCGCTGCACACCTTTGGGCTTGCCGGTGGTGCCCGAGGTGTAGAGGGTGTAGCTGGGGTGGGTGGACTCGACCCACTCGCAGGGCACCACCGCATCCATGTGCTGGGCGCGTTGGGTGGCGTAATCCACATCGCGGCCCGCCACGGGGGTGAAAGCCGCCAGTTGGCGGTCCACCATGACCACTTTGGCGGGTTTGTGCGCCGACAGCTGTATGGCTTCGTCCAGCAGTGGCTTGTAGGGCACGACCTTGCCGCCGCGCGAACCTGCGTCAGCGCTGATGATGACTTTGGGCGAAGCGTCTTCAATGCGGGTGGCCAGCGAGTGCGAGGCAAAACCGCCAAACACCACCGAGTGGATGGCACCCAAACGCACACAGGCCAGCATTGCAAAAGCGGCCTCAGCAAGCATGGGCATGTAAATCAGCACGCGGTCACCCTTGACCACGCCCAGGTCTTGCAAGACAGCGGCCATGCGCTGCACTTCGGCGTGCAGGTCACGGTAGGTGTAAGTTTTTTCCGTGTCGGTCTCGGTCGAGACAAAAATCAGCGCCGGCTGGTCGGCCCGCTCGGCCAAGTGGCGGTCCACGGCGTTGTGGCACAGGTTGGTTTGACCGCCCACGAACCATTTGGCAAACGGCGGCTTGCTGTAGTCACAGATTTGCTGCGGCGGCACCTTCCAATCCACCCGCTTGGCCTGCTCGGCCCAAAAAGCGTCTCGGTCCTTGAGCGACCGGGCGTGAAAATCTGCAAAATTGCCCATGAATGTCTCCTGAAAGCCCACCAATAAAAAAGCCCTTGAAGACAGGGGTCTGATGCGCGACGGCCCTGCACTTCTGAATTCATAATTATGACCAAGGGACTTGCAACAAGCTGACTTTGTGTGGCTGGCCTGAGGCTTTCTGTGGCGGTTGCCATGCCGCCAGACTGCCTTGCCCGGCCGTGCAAGCCGTTCACTTGAACAAGGTTTGCAGCAACTTGAAATCGGGGTGCTCGGCCGTACGAACCCACTCAAAAGCCACCATCTCGGCGGTCACCAACTCGGCACCAGCCCCGGCCAAACGGTCGTAGGCCGCATCGCGGTTGCGCTCAGTGCGCGAACTGCAAGCGTCGGTCACCACCCACACCTCAAACTCGTCTTCGAGCAAATTGAGCGCGGTCTGCATCAGGCAAATATGGGCCTCGCAGCCCGCCAAGACAATGGTTTTGCGCTCTTGGGCATCTGCTTGAGGTTTTTGCAGGTGGCGCGGCAAACTGCGGGCGTTGCCGCGCGGGGCCTGCACCGGCGCGGGCTGCAGCCATTCGCCCAGGCCTTCTTCGACAGCGCTGAACTGCATCTTGGCCAATACCTTGCGGCAATGCTTGCGCAGCTCGGGCGGCATTTCACCCAAGCGCGAGGGGTTTTGCTCGGTGCCCCATATCGGCACGGCCAAGGCCTGGGCCAATGTGGCGAGCCGGGCAGCGTTGGCCCAAACCAACTCGGCGTCCCGCATTGCGGGCTTCAAACGGGCTTGAAAATCCACCAACACCAGCTGGCTTGCGTCTGCGTCGATCAACATAAGGGGTCCTTGATTTGTTCTGGCCAGATTGTGGCAGCTGAGCCCGTGCGGCCCAAAATGTCAGCGGCCTGCGCCCAACGACATGTGCTCATTTCCAACACCTCCAAGCGCCTTTTACCCTGGCCCTGGCACAGCCCATGTGCTGCCGACATCCCAGCTCAGGCCCGGGATGACAAAGCTCAAGGACATTCAAAGTCAGCTCCCCCCTGTCGTCAGCTGGCAGGGCAAAAAATGAATCCAAAAATATCCGTTATGCTCTTGGCCATGCATTGGCTCATTATTTTTTCTTTGTCCTCAGTCTTGACCATCCCCGCTTGGGCTTTTCCAGCGGAAGAAAACTCGGCAAGGGGTTTGACCGAGCGCAGCTTGGCCTCGCAAATCGGTGGGCAATTGAACCATGTCAGGGACAAGGCCAGCGACCAAGCCACGGGCATGGTCGAGCAAGCGATGAAGCTCTTGGGCGTGCCCTACCGCCGGGGTGGCACCAGCGAGGTCACGGGTTTTGATTGCAGCGGCTTTGTGCGCCACCTCTACGAAAAGTCGCTGGGCCAAATCCTGCCTCGCCGAGCGGTGGACCAAGCCCGGGCCACCGAGGTCATTGCGCGTGAAGAACTCCAACCCGGCGATTTGGTGTTTTTCAACACCATGCGACGGGCTTTCAGCCACGTCGGCATTTACGTGGGCGATGGCAAATTCATCCACGCGCCCAGGACCGGTAAATCGGTTGACATTTCCGACATGCGCAGCGCCTATTGGCAAAAACGCTTCAACGGTGCACGCCGCGTGCCCGTGAACAGCGACAATGCCAAGCATGAAAACCCAAATTGACCACCTCGTGGTGATGGCCACCACCTTGGGCGAGGGCGTCCAGTGGTGCGAAGAAACCCTGGGCATCACCCCCGGCCCGGGCGGCGAGCACGAAAAATACGGCACCCACAACCGCCTGTTCAAAATCGCTTCGCCCAGCTTCCCCTTGGCTTACTTTGAGATCATCGCCATCAACCCGGCGGCCGTGATTCCTAAGCGCGCCCAAGTGCCCCGCTGGTTCGACATGGACAATGCCGCAGTGCAAAAAGCCGTGGCCCAAGGCCCACGCCTCATCCACTTTGTCAGCAGCACCGACGACGTGAAAGCCGCACGCCATGTGCTGCGCACCCAAGGCATAGAACGCGGCCAAGTGGTGCACGCGAGCCGCAAATCGAGCAAAGGCACCTTGAACTGGCAAATCACCGTGCGTGAAGACGGCGAACGCCTTTTTGATGGCAGCTTGCCCACTTTGATTCAGTGGGGCAAGCCCGAGGCCACCGACCCGCTGCGCCTGCACCCGCGCAACAGCCTGCCGCGTTCTGGCGTCACGCTGCAAAGCCTGTCCGTGCGCCACCCCAGCGCGGCCAAACTGCAAGCGGCTTACGATGCCATCGGCTTGACCGGCATCGCCATCGAAGCGGGCGAGGCCAACTTGGTGGCCACGCTGCAAACCCCCAAAGGCTTGGTGCAGCTGCAAAGCTTGGGTTTGTGAAGCCCAGACTCCACACACTCCGCCCAACGCTCACACCCGCCGCCCCGCTGAACGCTGAACGCTCAACGCTGAACGCTCAACGCCGCACGCCAAACACCTGCTTAATGGTCTGGACCCTGGCATAAGCAGCCAGCAGCTTTTGGTGCGTGGCACAGCCGTCCATTTGCAGGCCCGGGGCCGAGAGGCCCATGAAGCGGTCGGTTTGTGCAATCAAGGCTTGCGCCTGGCCCACGGCCGATGCGCCATACAACTGGCGCAAAGCCGTGAAGTACGGCCCGGTGTTGCCGCCGTCCGACAATTGGATCAGGGTCTCGACGCAGGCGTACACGGCCCGGCGCTGCGCTGCGATCTGCTCAAAATGGCGAATCCACTCGCAGCCCTGCAGCGTGGCCTCTTCGTTACCCGAGGCCAGCGCCAGCAGGGTTTTGAGCTCGCCCACGCGCAGGTCAGCCCAAAATGAACCCGCATCGGCCGCCATGCCAAGCACAGCGGCGACGGGGCGCGGGTCGGCCAAGCCGGATTCGTTCAGTCTGGCCAGCAGGTCCTCGCATTCGTCATCGCCCAAATCGGGCAGGTTCAAGATCGCCTCGCGCAGCGGGTTGGCGATGCTGTTGTTCGCAAAATCCAGATCGTCCACGGGGTAAATCTCGGACATGCCGGGCACCAAAATGCGGCAGCCGTACACGCCCAAATGCTCAAAATCGGCGATGTAAATGTCCAAACCCGCGTCGTGGATTTTGTTCACCGACCAAGCGTAGTCTTGCGCCGTGGTGCTGGAAAAGTTCCAGTCCACGAACACATGGTGGGGGATTTCGCTCAAAAAATTCCAGTGAATCAGACCACTCGAATCCGCAAAGTGGGTTTCGATGTTGGACGCACTGGCGGCTTCTTCGAGGTCAAACGTGGGCGGCAAAAAGCCTTTGAGCGTGTCAAGCGCCCGGCCCTGCAGCAACGCGGTCAGGGCGCGCTCCAGTGCCACTTCAAAGCGCGGGTGCGCGCCAAAACTGGCCAAGCAACCCTGGTCTTCGGGGTGCAACAAGGTGACATTCATCACCGGGTATTGACCGCCCAGCGAGGCGTCTTTCACCAAAATGCCAAAGCCTGCGGCCCGCAAAGCGGTCACGCCTGCGGCGATGCGTGGGTAACGCTTGATCACCGCCTCGGGCACATCGGGCAGGCAAATGCCCTCGCCGATGATGCGGCCCTTGACGTGGCGCTCAAACACCTCAGACAGGGCCTGCGTGCGGGCCTCGGGCGCGGTGTTGCCAGCCGACATGCCGTTGCTCGCATACAGGTTGCCGATGATGTTGACCGGGATGAAAGCGGTGCTGCCATCACGTTGACGCACAAAAGGCATGGCGCAAATGCCGCGCGCTTCAAAGCCCGAGTTGAACTCGACCAGCTTGAGCGCCGAAACAGCGCCCTCGGGGTTGTAAAACGCGTGCAATTGAGCGTTCAAAATGCCCTCAGGCCAGGCCTCATCTTCGGGCACATCAAACCAGCGCTCTTGCGGGTCATGCACAAAGTCTTGCTGGGCGATGTCGGGCCCCAGGTAGCAGTGGGACCAAAAGTAATTGGTCGACAAGCGCTCCAAAAACTCACCCAAGGCGCTGGCCAAACAGGCCAAGCGCGTCGCGCCCTTGCCGTTGCTGAACAAAATCGGGCAGTCGCGGTCACGGATGTGCACCGACCAAATGCCCTCGACCGGGTTGAGCCAGCTCATTTCCTCGATGTGAAAACCCAGCGCTTGGAGCTTGGCCTGCAGCGACTGAACAGTGGCTTCAAGCGGCGCGTCTTTGCCGGGAATGTAGCTGGGTGAATTCACGGCAAAGCCTTGTCAAGAAGTTGCCCGGTTTGGACAAGACCGCATTCTGCCTGTCAAACACAGGCCATCGACATGGCCTCATGAGGCAGCGGTTTGTGCGGGCATTTTGGGCAAAGTGAGCAACAGCGCCATGCCCAACACCATCACAGCCGCCGTCAGCCACAAAGCGCCTTTGAAACTGCCCGTGGCCTGTGCCATGGCCCCGGCCACCACGGGGGCCAGCATTTGCGCTGCGCCGTAGCTCAAGGTCAAACGGGCCATCGCCTTGCCCGGGTTTTGCGGCGCGCGCCGCCCCACCAGCGCCAAAGTCAGGCTCACAATGCCGATGAAGGTGGCGCCATAGCCCACCGCGCCGAACAAGGCCGCAAGCAAGCTGCCGGACAAAGCGGGCAAAACAATGGCAACGGTCTGCAGTCCAAAGGCCAGCAACAAGGCGGGGATGTCGCCCAAGCGCCGCGCCACACGGTCCCACAAAAAAACAGCCGGCATGGCTGCCAAGCCCACCAGTGCCCAAGCCAAAGCCCCCAGCCCGGCCAAGGCCGGTTCGCGCTCCACAATGGCCACGGTGAACGTGGCACTGATGACAAACCCCCAACCCGCCGCAAAGTAACTCAACGCCATGGTCGCCATCCAGCGGCGCGACACCGCAGCCTGCGGCAAAACCACGGCCGAAGGCATGGGCGCTGGCGGCACAGGGGGTCGCCAACGCCACGCCGGTACAAAAAACACCACCCCCAGCGCGGCAAAAGCCAACCACTGGTGCGACCACAGCGTCCAAATGCCCGACAACACCCAAGAGCCCAGTGCCGACACCACGATGCCCAGCCCAAGACCAATGAACAAGACCCCCAACTCGGGCCTGCGGCCCTGGCGCATCAACCAGCCCAGCACCAAGCCCGAGCCCAGCAACATGCCGGTGGCCCCGCACAAACCTCCCAAAAAGCGCCACAGACCCCAAGCAGGCCACCAACTCGACAAAGCCATGGCCGCCGTGGTGAACAAAGCCATCCACAAGCCAGCGCTGTAAAAACGGTGACGCCAACGCACATCGTCCATCCAAGATGCCACCAAGGCACCCAAGATGTAACCCGCATAGTTGAGCGATGCCAAGCCCCCCGCCTGCGCGTCGTTCAAACCGGTTTGGGCTTGCAAAGCAGGCAACAAAGGCGTGTAGGCAAAGCGCGCCAAGCCAATGGTCAAGACCAAGCCACAAATGCCCCCGACCATGACCTGCCAAGCCTGCAGGGGACGGGTCTGGAATGGGCTGGACGGCTTGGGCATGTGCGGGGTTTGGGTTGAGCAGTGCCATTGTGGCCTTCTGCCCACAGTCCAAAGCCCCCGCCCAAGGCCAACGGGCCAGCGCGCTCGGCTTTCGCGTCACTCACATGACAGGGCTGCAAAGGCCCAAAGGGTTTCCACCATGCACGGCGCTGGTCTGCCAGCCTAAAGTGAAATGCCCCAGGAGACCCTCATGCCCACCCCTTCACAAGCATTCCAACTTGACCCATCAGCGAGCCCTTTTGCGTGGGCTTTGCCCGCGTGTCGACGACTTGTCACCCAACATTTCAGGCGCAGCATGAGTCTTGTGCTGCTTGGCCTGGGCGCGCTCGGCGCGTCGAATGCCATGGCGCAGGCATTTCCAACCAAGCCTTTGCGCTTGGTGGTGACCTTCCCCTCGGGCGGCGCACCCGACATCTTGGCCCGTTTGTTCAGCGAAAAAGCGCAACTGGGCTTCCCGGTGGTGGTGGACAACCGGCCCGGCGCGGGCGGCAACATCGGGGCCGACAACGTCGCCAAGTCGCCCGGCGACGGCCACACCCTCGTGATGGGCACCGTGGGCACGCACTCGATCAACGGGGCGCTCTACGAAAAAATGCCCTACGACATGGTGAAAGACTTCAGCCCCATCTCGCTGATCGCCTCGGCCCCCAACTTGCTGGTGGTCAACAACGACCTGCCCGTCAAAACCGTGCCCGAACTGATCGCCTACATGAAGGCCAACCCCAACAAGCTCTCGTTTGGCTCGCCGGGCATCGGCACCTCGGTGCACGTTTCGGGCGAACTCTTCAAGTCGCTGACCGGCACCAGCATGGAGCATGTGCCCTACAAGGGCCGACAATTTGCCATCCCCGACCTGATCGGCGGCAGCATCCAGCTCATGTTTGACAACATGCCCTCGGCCCTGCCCATGGCCAAGGAAGGCAAAATCCGCGCGCTCGCCCAAACCACGGCCACCCGCTCACCCGCTGCGCCCGATGTCCCCACGGTGGGCGAGTTTGTGCCCGGTTTTGAAGCCACCACATGGTTTGCCATGTTTGCCCCGGCCAATGTGCCACGCCCTGTGATCGACAAGCTCAATGCCGAGGTGCTGCGCGTGTTCAAGCTGCCCGAAGTGCAAGAGCGCCTGAAGACCCTGGGCCTGGACCCCGTGCTGTCCAGCCCCGCTGAATTGGCGCGCTACCAAGCCAGCGAAATCACCAAATGGGCCAAAGTGGTGAAAGACTCGGGCGCCAAAGCGCAGTGAGGCGGTGGGCTGCTGCGGGCCCAAGCTGGGCCTGCAGCCTGCCGCCTGCTGCAGGGGCAAGACCGCACCTGATCCGCCCCAGCTGCCGCTGTGCCATCAACGCCGCCCGCTGCCCGGCCTGGCAAATTCGGCGTCCACCCAGGCTTGGGCACTTTGTCGGCTGAGCTTGAAACCGGCATCCACCTTCACCTCGGCCAAGGCCTCACCCAACTCATCCTGCGCACTCAAAGTGGCGTAAGGGCTGTCCTCGTCGGGCACGATGTCCAGGCACACCGTCACCCGGCCGCTCAAGCCATTCACCGTCACCGACTGGTGCAGCGTGGCGTGCAGCTGCTGCTCGCTGCGGCGCACAAACTCGCTGGCGGTTTTCACCAAGGTGATGAAGGCCGAACCGTCCAGCGGCTTGGGGTTCTTTTTGTCGCGGCCCATGGTCCACGGCCCCACCAAGGCGGGTTCAGATGCGCCATCTTTGTACATGGCCACGGCCCAACCATCGTCGTCGTCGTTTTTGATGACTTGGGCAGTCCATTGCTCGTTTTGCCAACGGCGGGGTTCTTGAACCAGCGGGGTGTCGGGGGTGTGGTCGGTCATGGTGTCATCGTTCAAAAGTTGCGGCCCATCATGCCTCAAGGCTGCAAATGCCAAGCCAGCAAGAGCACCTGAGGCACACCTTGTTCGCGCAGCAGCGCGGCCGCCACCGTGGCGGCCCAGCGGGTGCGCACCTGGGTGGCCACCAGCAGCACCGGCCCGGCGGGCAGAGCGGCATCGGCAGCCAGGCAAATGGCCGACTCGAGGTGCAACACCACGGGCGAAGAGGCACTGTCGTCGGGCGCAGGGCCGCCGCGCCAGCTGAACACATCGTGCAAGGGCAAGCGGCCTTTTTGCGCGATGTGCGCCGCCAATTGCTGGTTGGCGGCCATGTTGGGTGCGGGCAGCGGCACCACGCACACGGGCCGCGCAGGCCAGTTTTTGGCCCACCGGCCCAGCGTGGCCAAGGCCCCGGCCAGCAGCTCAGGCGGCAGCGCTCGCGCTGAGCTGGCCCCCGAAAAGGCCGTGCGCCAAGTCTGCAGCTCGCTCAACGCATTCAGCCAAGCCGGGTCATCGGCAAAGGCCACAGCGCGGCCCGCATCAAAACCGCGAATGCTGCCCTTGCGCCCCACACCGGCAGGCCAGCGCTTGCGCGGCTCAATCTCCACATCCATGCCGCGCAAAAAGTCGCGGGCGGCCAGCAGTTTGTCGGGTGATGGCGACAGTCCAGGAAAAGGCAGCTGGCCGGTGCACACCGAGCAGCGCCCGCAAGGCGCGGGCGACGGGTCGTCCAATGCGGTTTGCAAATACGCCATCAGGCAGCCCGCACCGTGCGCGTACTGGCGCATGATGTCGGCCTCTTGCTGACGCACTTGGGCCAGCGCCGTCCATTTGGCCGTGTCGTGCTCATAGGGCACACCCGTGGCGCGCCAAGTGGGGCCGTCTTTGTCGACCACGCCTTGCACGGCCAAAATTTTGAGCAGCGCTTCCAGCCGCCCCCGGCGCACGCCAGTGTCGGCTTCGATGTCGAGCAGGCTGCGCGCCTGGCTTTCTAAGCTGCTCAGCACTTTGGCCGCCGTGGCGGCGTCTGGAATTGACGCGGTGGCAAAGTAGTCCCAAATGCGCTCGTCGGCATCCGACGGCAGCAACACGCCTTCGGCATGCGCCACCGCCCTGCCCGCCCGACCCACCTGCTGGTAATAGGCCACCGGGGTGGCGGGCGAGCCCACATGCACGCAAAACCCCAGGTCCGGTTTGTCGTAACCCATGCCCAGCGCCGAAGTGGCCACCACCGCCTTGACCTGGTTGTGCCGCAAGCGCTCTTCCACCTGCAAGCGGGTGTCGGCGTCGGTCTGGCCGGTGTAGGCCTCGACCGCGTGGCCGCAGCTGCGCAAAAACGCGGTCAAGCGCTCAGCCTCGGCCACCGTCAGCACATAGACAATGCCCGAGCCGGGGAGTTGTTCCAGGGCGCTTGCCATCCAGGCGTAGCGCTGCAAGGGCGACAAACCGGGCACCACCGACAGCCTGAGCGAGGTGCGCGCCAAGCTGCCACGAAAGGTCAGCGTGCCCACGCCCAACTGCTTGCCAATGTCTTGGGTGACCCGCTGGTTGGCCGTGGCCGTGGTGGCCAGCACGCTGGCCGTGGGCGTGGACAAGAGCGCGCGCGCCAGCCGCTGGTAGTCGGGCCGAAAGTCAAAACCCCAGTCGCTGATGCAATGCGCCTCGTCGATCACGATCAGGCCCACTTTGGCGAGCAAAGCGCCCAGGCGCGCCGCAAAGCGCGGGTTGCCCAGGCGCTCGGGCGAGACCAGCAGCACATCGATCACGTCTTGGTCCAGCCGCTCAAACACCTCGTCCCAGTCTTCGATGTTGGTGGAGTTGACGGTGGCCGCCTTCAGCCCCGCCCGCTCGGCGGCGCTGACTTGGTCGCGCATCAGCGCCAACAGCGGCGAGACCACCAGCGTGGGGCCCGCGCCCGTGCTGCGAATGGCGTGCGTGGCCGCCCAGTACACCGCCGACTTGCCCCAGCCCGTGGCTTGCACCACCAGCACGCGCGAGGCCGGTTGCAGCACGGCATGCACCGCGTCCAACTGGTCGGCACGGGGCCTTGCAGCGGGTCCCGCCAAACGGGCCAGCACGGTGTGCATGTGCTGCTCGGCAAAGTCGCGCAAATGCGCTTGTGGGAGGGCTTGATTTGGCATATGTAAAGGCGATAGCCTGCAAGCATTTGAAATTTGAAGCCCTCTATTTTGGGCGCAAGGACCACGACTTGGCCAGCATCCAAATTCCTGCTGACGCGTCAGCATCAGCCGCCACGCGCTTTGGGCTCGCAACATGTGGCGCACCCGACCAGCGTACGCCCTTTGTCTCAGCCATCTCGGCGCTGAGCTGGAGGCACAAAAGGCACAGCAGATGTTCGCCAAGGGCCACTGTGTTCAACGCATCCCGGCTCAGGGCCGGGATGACAAAAAAGCATGCATCAACGCCATCGGGCCGTGTTCATCGCAAAGGTTTGCAAACGCATTTCAAACACCGCGAGGCTGTTGCGCGCACAGCCCCCTGGAAGTGGGTGTCGATCCGTGGCCTGATCAAAAGCGTTCCATGGCTTCGACCCTGTGTTTGACGGGCGCATCAGGGACAGGTTTGTTTATTGATTAATAAATTATTAAATAAATCACTAAATAAATTAGTTATGATCCATTTTTTAAAAGGAGATAGATACATGCGCTCTAGCCAAACCCTGCTGTTCACAGCCATCACGCTCGCCATCTTGACCGCCTGCGGCGGGGGGGGCAACGATGACAACCAGACCGGCATGGCCTCCGGCAACCAGTCCGGTAATGCCCTCAGCGGCACGGTTATCGATGGCTACATCGAAGGCGCCACCGTCTGCCTCGACAGCAACAGCAACGGCGCCTGCGACGCCGACGAAACCTCGGTCACAACCGGAAAAGATGGCCAATTCAAACTCGAAGTTGGCGCGACCAGCACCGCCGGTTTGAACCTGGTGGTGGACATTCCCAAAACCGCCAAAGACTCGGACGACAACGGCTTAACTTTGGAGCAAGCTGGCAAATCGGGCTACACCATGGCCACCACGGCCGACCAGCCCAGTGTGATCACGCCCTTGACCACGCTGTTGGTGAGCAAAATCAAAACCGATGGCCTGACGATGGCTGCCGCCAAGGCCCAAGTCCTCAAAGACCTGGGCTTGCCAGAAAACACCAATTTCCACGAAGACCACATCAAAGCGCCCAATCCACTGGTGCACAGCATGGCGCGTGAAACCGCAGCGCGTTTGCAAAAAGCCCAAGCGGCGTATGAAGCCCTGCCCGCCAAGGACCGGCCCAAGGACAGGTTGAAAGATTTTGCTGACAAGTTCAAAGCGGCCGATGCTCAACTCGGTACCTTGGTTAAAAACACCCCATTGACCAAGCTGCCCACCAAGGTTGCCAATTTGGCCACAGGCCAATTGGTAATTTACAAAATGCGCAATGTCAAGGGTGAACTGATCAACGCATCGGCCCTGCTCTTCACGCCCAAAGAATCAGCCCCCACCGGCGGCAGACCCTTGGTGGTGTTTGGCCATGGCACCACAGGCATTGACAGCCTCTGCGCGCCCAGCAACATTTTGCAAGCCACGGGCGTTTTGGGCTATGAACCGTTCATCACCGCCATGCTCGAGAAGAATTTGGCGGTGATCATGCCCGATTACGAAGGCCGCGGCCCAGCGACCGAGGACGTGCCCAATGCACACCCCTACCTGCACTTGGGCAGCGCCGGGCAATCGTTTGCCTTGTCGGCCGTAGCGGCCAAAGCCGTGACTGACGCGAATCTCTCTGGCGCTTGGGCTGCATTTGGCCATTCACAAGGTGGCCACGCCGCCTTGGCGGCCGCGCAATTTTCAGAATTGGCCAAGAAACAATCAACGACTCTGAGCTACAAAGGCACCGTGGCCGTGGCACCTGCGTCGAACTTTTTGCCAGCGCTGAACTTGATGACCGACAGCATCGCCAAAGCGCCCGCTGCCCTTGCGTCCTTTGATCTGCTTGGCACATCCAACTTTTACGCCTCTTATCTGATTCAAGGCAGCAGCTTCACCACCAAACCAATCGATCCCAAAATCGTATTGGGTGCACGCCTGCAAGAGGTGCACAAAAAAGCCAACACCTGCTTGGGCGCTTACTTCGCGACGCTTGAAGCAGACATCACTGCCTTTGCAGATGAAAAAAAACCCGCCACGGCCTACACCGGCGTCATCGTGTCTGAAATCAACAAACCGTCCGTGGCCAGTGTTTTGAAAGCCATGGAGCCAGGCACCTTCAAACTCCCCGGCAAAACTTTGATTGTTCAAGGCGCGTCTGATACGACCGTGTTGCCCACCGCCAGCGACATTTTGCAAAAACTCATGAAAGCCAAAGGCAGTGAGACAAATTACCAGCTGTTCGCGGATGTCACCGGCCAACCGGCCACTCATTCCGGTGTGTTGGCCATCCCTGCTGCACAACAGGCTATTTTTAACCACATCAGCGCGCTGTTCACCCCCCCCGCCCCTTGAAGAGACGAGCGGAGCCCGAGCCAATGTGCACCGCCTCATTGGCTCAAACCCGATGTGCGCCCTGTCACCCCGGCTCAGGGCCGGGTGACAGCGACACAGGCCAAGGTGACAAAAAAGGACAGGCTGAGCGCGCCAATGGCAGGGACAGAAGAATGGGTTTTGCCGCCAAGCCATGCCCACTGCGCAAGGCCAGCACAAGCTAATCACGACGGCGCAATGGCTTGAGCAAATCACTCAAACCATTGTGGTCAATCTCATGCATCAACTGCAGAAGTTGGCCGATCTCGCCCTTGGGAAACCCCTCGCGCGCAAACCAGTTGAGGTAGTTGCCCGGCAAATCGGCGATCAAGCGGCCTTGGTGTTTGCCAAAAGGCATGGGCGTATTGACCAGTTTGACCAAGTCATCGGGCTTCAAGCTGCACTCCGATCCAAGGTCGGCGCATCCAGCCAATCGCGTACAGCCGCGTGAAACGCCTCGGGTCGAGAAACCATCACCCAGTGCCCACAGGGCAAACCCAGCACCGCACTGCCCGGCGTGGCGGCGGTTTGCGCCAGCCATTTTGAAGAATGAAACATGAAGGGTTTGCGTTCACCGTACACAAACAACAAAGGCATGGCCAACTTGACCTGCGATGCATGTTTGAAACCACCCGCCGCTCCAAGCCACTGCATGGCATAGGGGTAATTCATCAAATGGCTGATGCGCTCAGGCGGGGTCGGGCAACGCAACCAACGGGCCATGGCGCGGGTCATGCGGGTGCCTGTTGATGGGCTGAAACGGTGACCCAGCAGCCAAGCCACCGCCAACCAAAGCTGGTAGCCCATGACAGCGAGTTTTTCCTTTGCGCCCCATTCCCGCAACAAAGCACGCGAGTTATGGTCGCCCACATCCACCGCCACCACACGCGAGACACGCGTGGGGTGACGCATGGCAAATTCATAGCCAAAAATGCAGCCCCAGTCGTGCAGCAACAAAACCACCGCTTGGTCGGGGCTGATGCGGTCAACAATCTGGCGCAGCAAGTCGCACATCTCATCCAAACTGGTGGCCGAAGGGCCTTGCTCAAAGCCGGGCAAGGTCAAACGGGCACAGGCGAACCGGTCTTGCAGCGCGAGCACAGTGCCATCCCACAAAGCCCGGGTGTCGGGCCAACCGTGCAACATCACCACCGTCTGACCCACCCCCAAACCACAGCCTTGCAAACAAACCTCGGTACCGTTGATGGTCATCACCGACTCATTGGAAACAGTCACAAAAACTCCTTGCGTCTTCAACGAAACTCAACCAAGCAGCAACCCATGGATCGCTTCGTGCCTCGCGATGACAGGGAAGTGCCTCGCGATGACGCCTGAATTACCGTCACTGCGAGGAGCGCAGCGACGTGGCAGTCCATGGATCGCTTCGTGCCTCGCGATGACGGGGAACTGGGTGGCGGTGACGGGGAAGTGCCTCGCGATGACGCCTGCATCACCGTCACTGCGAGGAGCGCAGCGACGTGGCAGTCTATGGATCGCTTCGTGCCTCGCGATGACGGGGAACTGGGTGGCGGTGACGGAGAAGTGCCTCGCGATGACGCCTACACCACCGTCACTGCGAGGAGCGCAGCGACGTGGCAGTCCATGGATCGCTTCGTGCCTCGCGATGACGGGGAAACACCTCGCGATGACGGGGAAGTGGGTGGCGATGACGGGGAAGTGCTTCACAGGGCCTTGGCCAAGCGGGACACGCCTTGCAAGATTTTGTCCTCGCCCACGGTGGCAAAGCTCAGGCGGAAGGTGGTGTGGTCGGGGTGGGCGCAGAAAAACGGTGTGCCCGGCACAAAGGCCACGCCTTGTTCGATGGCGCGTTTGGCAAACACATTGCCGTCGTTCACCTGGCCGCCCGCACCGGTCAGGCGCGCCCAGACAAACAGGCCTCCTTCGGGCTGGACGAACTGAACCGCATCGCCCAGCTCACGGCGCAGCGCGTCGCCCATGGTTTGGGCGCGCTGGGCGTACACGGCTCGCACCTTGTCCAAGGTGGCGGGCATGCGCCCGGCCAACAGGTACTGCGCCGCTGTGGCTTGCGCAAAGGTGCTGGTGTGTGCGTCGCTGAACTGCTTGCACATGGTGGCGCGGGCCAGCAGTTCTTCGGGTGCGACCATCCAACCCACACGCAAGCCGGGTGAAAGCACTTTGGACAGCGAACCGCAGTGCACCAGCAGCTCGCGGCTGCCGGGCACGCTGCTGCTCATGGCCAACAAGCTGGGGGGTGGCGCTGCGCCAAAGTACAAATCGCCATAAGGGTCGTCTTCGACGATCAGGGTTTGGTGCTTGACGGCCATCTCCAACACTTGGCGGCGGCGTTCGGCGCTGAGCAAGGCGCCGCTGGGGTTGCCGAAAGTGGGGATCAGGTAGACGAACTTTGGCTTGTGCTCGGCGACGAGTTTTTCCAGTTCGTCGGTTTTGACGCCCTGCCCGTCCACCGGGGCGCTGATGAGCTCGGCCCCATACAAGCGAAAACACTGGATGGTGGCCAAAAAGGTCGGGCCTTCCACGATCACCTTGTCGCCCGGGCTGATCATGGTTTTGCCGATCAGGTCCAGCGCCTGCTGGCTGCCGGTGGTCACGATCAACTGGTTGGCGGCCACGTCGGTCGCGCCTTTTTGCGCCATGAACTGGGCCAGTTGTTCGCGCAGCGGGCCAAAACCCTCGGTCGCGCCGTATTGCAGGGCCGCGCCGGGGTCTTGGCTGAGGGCGGCATTGCTGGCTTCGCGGATGCCGTCCACGTCAAACATGGCGCTGTCGGGAAAGCCCCCGGCAAAACTGATGATGCCGGGCTTGCCCAGCAGCTTGAAGAGTTCGCGGATGGCGGAGGTCTCGACATTGTTCAGACGGTCGGCAAATTGCAAAGGCATGGTGTATCTTCCCGGGTTGAATTCCTCCCATTTTGCCAACATACCGACGCCATGAAGCCCGCACAGATCGAATCTTTTTTCGCCACCTTGCAAGCCGCCAACCCCCTGCCCGTGACCGAGCTGGAATACACCAGCGTGTTTGAGCTGCTGGCAGCCGTGCTGTTGTCGGCCCAGGCCACCGACGTGGGCGTGAACAAAGCCACGCGCCGCCTGTTCCCGGTGGCGGGCACCCCCCAAAAGATTCTTAATTTGGGGCTGGAGGGCCTTGAAGGCTACATCAAGACGATTGGTCTGTACCGCAGCAAAGCCAAGCACCTGATGGCAACTTGCCGCATCTTGGTCGAACAACACGGCGGCCAGGTGCCGCGCAGCCGCGAAGCCTTGGAGACGCTGCCCGGCGTGGGCCGCAAAACCGCCAATGTGGTGCTCAACTCGGCCTTTGGCGAGCCCACCATGGCGGTGGACACGCATATTTTTCGCATGGGCAACCGCACCGGTCTGGCCCCGGGCAAAACCCCTTTGGCGGTTGAGCTGAAACTGCTCAAACGCATTCCGGCCCGCTATTTGGTGGACGCCCACCACTGGTTGATCTTGCACGGACGCTATGTGTGCCAAGCGCGCAAACCACTGTGCGGGCAATGCTCGGTGGCGGCGTTTTGCGACTTCAAACCCAAAACCGCTTGACATTCGGCGGCTCGATGCCGGGCCAAGCCCGCGATGACCGGCGCCGAACAAGCACTGAACAGACCCTGAACAGCCTCGTCAAGCACGGCATGCCACAGCCTGGCCGACGAGCGCTTGTCTTGCGCACCCCCTGAGGAACGGGGCATGCCTCTTTTCGGCGGGTAAAATCACCGCTTTGCCGATTTGACGGTGGCAGCCCCCTCGGTTTTTCACCCGTGCCCCCTAGAGCTCTGACGCTCTGCCTTTTGAGTCCCAAACCACACACCCATGACACGCCCCCTGCCGCGTGCGCCCTTCAACAGCTCTGCTCTTGTGCGTTTTTTGTCCGAAAACGCCATGCTCCATGCTGCCCGCGGCAGCCAAGACCTGGGGCCAAGGCTGGGGGAATGGCTGAACTTTCGGCAAGCGATTGACTTGCACGGCCTGCTCGAGGCCAGCGCGCCCACCTCACCCACCACCTCACCCACCACCGCACCAGCCGCCCACCTCAAACGCGCTGCCGGTGTCAGTGGCGAGGCCCTGGGGCGGCTGGTCGAGAAAATCCGGGCGCAGCTGACCGAGTCGATTGTGCAAGGCGCACCGCCCGGTTCGGGCTTGGCGCGCATCGACTGGCCACCCGCAGCGCTGCACGCAGCACCCGAGCCCCAAACCGCCTTTGAGCCTTACCGCCGTTTTTACGCGGCCCACCAGCGGCAAATGGCCACGGCCATCCACAGCCTGCGCGCGCAGGTGCGAACGCAACTGAGCCAAAGCACGCCCGCCTTGCAGCAACTGGCCGCACTGGATGCGTCTTTTGAAAGCATCTTGCGCGAGCGCGAGGCGGCTTTGCTGGGCAAAGTGGCCAAGATGCTCGAAAAACACTGGGTGCAAACCCTCCAAGCACTGCGCAAACAGCCAAACCAACACCTCCACCCGGTCGCTTGGCTTGTGCCATTTCAGCAGCACTTGCGCAGCGCTTTGCTCGCTGAATTGGACACCCGCCTGCAGCCCACCCTGGGCCTGCTGGAAGCCTTCCAACACGCCACACCACCCGACCCAGAAGCATCACCATGAAACCTTATTTCTTTCACACCGCCTTTGGGCTGGGCGCCTTGGCCGTCGTTGGGGTTGCCAGCATGGTGGCGGGCAGCCACTTTTTGGTGCTGGCCATGACCGCTGTGATCGCTGCGGTGTATGCCTTGGCGGCCCTGGAGTTGCGCCACTACCGCACCGACACGCAGGCCCTGCGCCGGTCTTTGGACAGCCTGCCGGCCGAGCTGATCGACCCAAGCGAGCTGAACCACTGGATAGGCACCCTGCCCCTGGGGCTGCACAACCCCGTGCGTCAGCGCATCGCGGGCGAGCGCGTGGGACTGCCCGGCCCAGCCCTGACCCCCTATGCGGTGGGCTTGTTGGTCATGCTGGGCATGTTGGGCACCTTTTTGGGCATGCTGGTCACGCTCAACGGGGCGGTGTTCGCGCTCGAAGGCTCGAGCAACGTGGCGGGCATTCGGGCCGCGTTTTCAGAGCCGCTCAAAGGCCTGGGACTGGCCTTTGGCACCTCGGTGGCAGGCGTGGCCACCTCGGCCATGTTGGGCCTGATGAGCAATTTGGCCAAGCGTGAGCGCGCCCAAGCTGCGCAGCAACTGGACGCCCTGAGCCACACCCGCCTGCGCGTTTTCTCGCTCTCGCACCAAAGGCAAGAAAACCATTTGGCCCTGCAGCAACAGGCGCAAGCCCTGCCGCAAATGCTGCAGCTGCTGCAAAACATGGTGGCGCAAATGGCCCACATGGCACTCAGCAGCGAGCAAAGCAACGCCCGCTTGTTGGCCAACCAGCACAGCTTTCAACAAGACCTGCACAGCGCCTTCACGGCCCTGGCGCAATCGGTCCAGCAATCGCTGAGCACCAGCTTGCAAGGCAGCATGCAACTGGCCAGCGACAGCATCCGGCCCCTGGTGCAAGCGAGCATGGCGCAATTGGCCGAACAGGCGCAGCGGCTGGACCAGCGGTTGCTGCTCAACACACAAGCGCAACTGGCCGAGATCAAGACCCAAATGGCGGTCACCGCCGAAGCCGTGGCCCACACCAGCCTGCACAGCCTGACACAACACGCGCAAGCCAACAGCCAGATGACCGAGCGCGTCGGCCTGAGCTTGCACCAATTCGGCCAAAATTTCGAGCGCAGCGCCCAAGCCTTGGTGGCGCAAATCAAGCTTGATCAAAACCAACACCAAGCCCTGCGCAACAGCACAGACCAGCAACGCTTGCAAGCATGGCAAGCCGCGCTGGAACAGATGGCCAGCACGCTGCACAGCCAATGGCAAGACGCTGGCACGCACACCTTGGCGCAGCAGCAAGCCATTTGCGACACCTTGCGCCGCACGGCCCAAGACCTCACCCAAGTCAGCCAGAGCCAAGCCAGTCAAACCATGGCCGACATCCAGCGCCTCCTGGCCAGCAGCGAGACACTGGTGCAGGCCCGCACAGAGGCCGAGGCGCAATGGGCAGCGCAGCACAGCCAGCGCGCCCAAGCCTTGACCGCCGTGTTGCAGACCGAGCTTGCCGCCCTGCGCGAGGCAGAAGCGCAGCGCGGCCAAGCGGCGGTGGCCCGTTTGAGCGATTTGCAAAGCAGCGTGGCCGTGCATTTGACGCAATTGGGCACCGCCTTGGAGGCCCCCATCAGCCGATTGATCGAAACCGCTGCCCAGGCCCCCAAAACCGCTGCCGAGGTGATGGGCCAGTTGCGCCAAGAAATCTCGCTCGGTGTGGCGCGCGACAACGCCATGCTCGACGAGCGCACCCGCATCTTGCTCACGCTCAGCAGCTTGCAGGCATCGATAGACCACACCGCCACTCAGCAGCGCGGGCTGATCGACCACTTGATCAACGCCAGCCAAGCGACCCTGACGCGGACGACTGAACAGTTTCAAGCGCAGGTGGCGAGCGAGACCGACAAGCTGGGCGACATCGCCGCTCAGGTCACCGCCAGCGCCGCCGATGTGGCCAGCCTGGGCGACACCCTGGGCTTTGCGCTGCGCCACTTCAGTGACACCAATGACAAGCTGATGGGCCACCTGCAGCGCATCGAACACGGCTTGGTCCAATCCATGACGCGCAGCGACGAGCAACTGGCCTACTACGTGGCCCAAGCCCGCGAACTCATCGAACTGAGCATTGGCAGCCAAAAAGACGTGCTGGACGCGCTGCAACAGCGCCAAACTGAAGGGGCTGCTTGATGCTGGGACAAGACACCAACCCCGACACAGACACCGCCACCGAGCACGATACCAGCGCCGCCACCTGGATCTCTTTTGCCGACCTGATGACCGGATTGCTGGGCGCGTTTGTGCTGCTCTTGGTGGGTGTGATGGCCGCGCAACTCGACATGGCCTCGCAGCTCGAAAGCGAGGTGCAAAAACGCCAAGTCGCTGAGCAACAACGCCTGTCGCTCGAGCAGGCTTTGGCCGGGCCCTTGGCCAGCGGCCGCATCACCTTGAACAACGGCCGCATCGGCATCAGCGGCAAACTGCTGTTCGAATTGAATTCAGACCAACTCGAACCCGAAGGCCGCCAACTGCTCAAAAGCCTGGTGCTGCCGCTGCGCACCTACTTGCAGTTGCGCGGCGACATGCTCATGGTCAGCGGCTTCACCGACGACCAGGCCGTGGGCAGCCGCAACCGCCAGTTTCAGGACAACTGGGAACTCTCGGCCCAGCGGGCCCTCACAGTGACCCGCACCTTGATCGAAGAAGGCATGCCCTCGTCCATGCTGTTTGCCGCCGCTTTTGGCCAAGAACAAGCCCTGGTGCCCAACACCAACGAGCCAGCCCGCGCACAAAACCGCCGGGTCGAAATGGCCCCTGTGCCCAAAGCGGGCAACAGCCCGACACCGGCCTTGGCCCCTTCGTGAAATGCCCCACCATGATTGAAGCGCCCTTTGCAGCGCCCGAACTGGCCGCTTTTGACCCCATCGGCTGGCACTACGCCGAACAACTGTCGCTGCGCGCTGACCAAACCACCGGCACAGCGCAAGCCTTGCTGCGCGCCAAGCACCAGCAAGCCCTGCAAAATTTGCACGACCGTTGGCAGGCCGACCCAAAAAACGGCCCCAACGCCAAGCCACGCGCCCCGGACTCGGCGTCGCCCTCCCCCTTGGCCCAGCTGGTGCAAGACATGCCCACCCCGGCTGCCCAAGGCCCCACCGGCAAGTCCAAGCCGCAGCGCGCCGAAAGCCCACGCACCCAAGCCTTTCGCCAACAACTGGGGCACATCAGCGTGCAAAAACAGCTGGCCCAAGCCATGGCGCAAGCCCCCCAAAACGCCGGCCCCATCAACTCGCACATGCTGGTGCTGCGCTCATTGGGCGTGATGCGCGAGGCCTCGCCCGACTACCTCAAACGCTTCATGGGCCATGTGGAAACGCTGCTGCGCTTGGACGAGGCGACATCTCAAAGACCTTGACACCAAGCCCAATGACCCGGCCCAGCCCAGCCCAGCCCAGCCCAGCCCAACCCAATGAAGTTGGCACGCCCACAGCATCCCGGTTGTTTGCCAAGCCCGGTGCTGTTGTGATCCGGGCTTTTTTTAAGCTGAAGGGCTGCTGAGCCCCAAAACGGCTTGGCCACGGCCCTTGCAAAGGGCACAAGCCCCCATCAATTCATCACCAAGCCGCCATCCACCACCAAGTTTTGCCCCGTGATGCCGCGCGCCAGCGGGCTCAGCAGCAAGACCACGGCATCGGCCATTTCTTCGGGCGTGGTCACTTGGCGCAGCGGCGTGGCTGCAGCGATCATGTCGAAGACCTCGGACGGGGTGGCCGCGCTGGCATCGGTGCTGCGCAGCAAGCCACCAGACACCATGTTCACACGAATGCCCAGCGGCCCCCACTCTTTGGCGGCAGTGCGCGTGAGCGCCAGCAGCGCGCCTTTGGCCGCCGTGTAGTCGTGGTAAGGCACCACCGGGTTTTGCAACAAATTGGTGCCGATGTTGACCACCTGCCCGCCACCGGCCGCTTGCATGCCCGCGCGGCAGGCTTGCAAGGTGTTGAGGCTGCCGCGCACAGCACCGTCCATTTGCGCTTGCAAGGCATCCCAAGGGATGGTGTCCAAGCTGTGGCGCGCATCGCCGTTGAATTGGTAGTTGAGCAAGGCGTTGTTGACCAGCGCGTTGATGGGGCCGCCAGCCCAATCGCTGGCCTCACGCACCATGGCTTGCACCTCGGTGGCTGAGCGCACATCGGCGCGAACGGCCAACGCGCGCGCCCCCAACTCGGCCACCAAGGACAGGGCTTGGCTCTCGCTTTGCCAGTAATTCACGATGACGCGAGCGCCATGGCGGTGCGCCGCGCGGGCGATGGCAGCCCCCAGACCGCGGCTGGCACCGGTGATGAGCAAAGTGCTGTGTTCAAGCATGGGGGTTCTCCAAAGGCAACAAAGGCAGGGGGTGGTGAAAATGGTTGAGTGGACCGTGGCCCGCGCCCAAGCGCAGGTCCAGGCCGCCGAGCAAGGCGCAGCGCACCCAGTGGTGCGCGGCGTCCACCGCGTCCACCAGGCCCAGGCCCTGCGCCAAAAATGCAGCAATGGCCGATGACAGGCTGCAGCCCGTGCCGTGCAGGTTGCGGCTGATCAGGCGCGGCGCGCTGTGCTGCCAGCGCAGGCCGCTGGCGTCGACCAAGGTGTCGGTCAAGCGTGCCGTCTGCAAATGACCGCCCTTGACCAAAACGGCTTGTGCGCCCTGGTCGATCAATTGGCGCGCAGCGACCAAGGCCTCGTCCAGCCCCTCGATGCGCCGCCCCACCAGCAGACCCAGTTCGTCCAAGTTGGGGGTGACCACGGTGCAAGCGCCAAAGAGTTGCTCGCGCAAGCGCCGCACCGTGGGCGGTGTGATCAGCGCGTCCCCGCTGGTGGCCACCATCACCGGGTCGAGCACGGCAGGCAGCGGGTGTTGTTGCAAGGCTTGCGCCACCACGTCCACCGTGGCCTCGTCGTGCAACATGCCGATCTTCAAGGCATCGGCACCGATGTCACTGAGCACCGACCTGATTTGCTGGGCCAAAAACGCTGGTGGTACCGTGTGGATGGCTTGAACCCCCAGGCTGTTTTGCGCCGTCAGCGCAGTCACCGCACTCATGCCGTGGCAGCCCAAAGCGGCCAGGGTTTTGAGGTCGGCTTGAATGCCCGCGCCCCCGCCCGAGTCCGAGCCCGCGATGCTCAGCACACGCGGCACGCGCCAAGGCCGGGCATCGGCCATCAAGCTGCGCAGCCGCGTGGCGGTGGCCCCGGTGTCGGCAGCGTCGCTGATGGCGCGCACCACCGCCACGCCGTCCACGCCCGTGGCCCACACGGCGGGCAAACGCGCAGCGTCAATCCCGCCAATGGCCACCAAGGGCGCACGCGTGGCCAGGCGCGCTTGGCGCAGGCCCTCCAGGCCCCAAGCGGGTGCGGTGTTGGTTTTGGTCGGGGTATCAAACACGGGGCTGATCGCCAGGTAGTCGGCAGCGCAAGCGTCGGCGCTGGCCAACTGCTCGGGGTGTTCCAGCGACAGGCCAAGCACCGCGTGCGGACCCAAGACCGCCCGGGCTTGGGCCAAGGGTGTATCGCTTTGGCCCAGGTGCACACCATCGGCACCAGCGGCCAGCGCCACGTCCACCCGGTCGTTGACCATCACCATCACCCGCCACGGCCGCGCCAAACGCAGCAAGCTTCGGGTGCGCTCGATCAGAACGCGGGTGTCGCTGTGTTTGTCGCGCAGTTGCACACAGCCCACCCCGCTTTGCAGCGCGTCGGTGACCCGCGCCTGGCCGGCCAGGCTGTCCAGATCGCTGCCGTCCATCACCCAATACAAGCGCAAGCGCTGGCGCAAGGCCTGGGGGTCGCGCGCCCTCACGCCAGGGCCTCGGCACGCAAAGTGGCGGCCAACTCGGCCTGGGTCAGGGTGCTGGCCACGTCCAGCAAAGCGCTGGCATAGCGGCCGGTGCCAGTGTCGGGGGCCATGCGTGCGGCCGCAATCTGCCCCACCACGCCCCAGTAAGCCATGGCGCTGGTGCAGGCACGCCAGGCATCGGGCTGCACCGCAGCAAATGCACCCACCAAAGCACTGGCCGAGCAGCCCACGCCGGTGACACGGGTCATGAGCGGGTGGCCATTGCGCAGCACGGCGTGGCGGCCGTCGGGCGCCAACACATGGTCTTCGGGCCCTGACACGCACACCACACAAGCATGTTGCTCGGACAAGGCTTGGGCAGCGGCCAGCGCAAGCTCCACCGGGTCGGTGCTGTCCACACCCTTGGTTTGGGCGCTGTGGCCCGCCAGGCTCATGATCTCAGAAGCATTGCCGCGCACCACCGAGGGTTGCCGTGCCATCAGGTCGGCCAGCACCCGGTTGCGGTAGGCACTGGCCCCCGCGCCCACCGGGTCGAGCACGCTGGGTTTGCCGGCCGCGCGTGCCGTGTCCAAGGCCAGTTGCATGGCGGGCACCCAGTGCGCATCGAGCGTGCCGATGTTGACCACCACCGCGCCCGAAATGCGCGCCAAATCGGCCACCTCTTCCATGGCGTGGGCCATGATGGGCGAGGCCCCGGCGGCCAACAAGGTGTTGGCATTGAAAGCGGTGACGACCAAATTGGTCACGCTATGGACCAAAGGGGCTTGCGTGCGCACAGCGCAAAGATCGGCCCAGACGGTATCCAGAAAAATGGGGGAGATGGTGTTCACGGCATGCCTTTAAAAAGAAGACAGGTCGCAGCGCCGGTGAACTCGGACCCCAAGCGGGTCCAGCTTCCCTACGCTGGTATGACCCAGATCAGGTTCGAAGGGTATTTCTCAGCCCCAAAGGGCACCCCTAGCTAAAACTGCACGGATTCTACAACCCGACTTCGAACCTCAACAATTTTGAGCGCTTGACGCCGCACAGCCACACAAGTTCGACACTTCCTGCACGTAAGTGATTGATTCGATTAGAAACCGAGGTCAAACCGCAGACTACAAAACAGGCTTGGCGAGGTCTGATGAGGTCGGCGGTGTCAATTCCAGGGCCGCA
>NZ_JBIKIL010000133.1:0-9880 GCF_044361645.1 Limnohabitans sp.
CACCTAGGACCAATTTTTTCGCGGTCAGAGACCGCTCCTACAAAAAGAATTGGGGTGGCCTCTTTGTAGGAGCGGTCACCGACCGCGATGGGTGAGGCAAACACCTGAGGGCCAATTTTTTCGCGGTCAGAGACCGCTCCCACAAAAAGAACTGAGGTGGCCTCTTTGTAGGAGCGGTCACCGACCGTGATGGGTCCGGCAAAGGCCTGAGGGCCAATTTTTTCTCGGTCTGAGACCGCTCCCACGAAAAAAGAACTGAGGTGGCCTCTTTGTAGGAGCGGTCACCGACCGCTTCCACGAAATTTTCTCTGAGCTGGAAGTCCTTCGACCGGGTGCGTCAGGGGGCCTTCTGCTTTCTCAGGCGGCCAGTTTTTCTGCTGGCGCAGGTGCCACTGCATCCAAAGCCGTGCGCAGTTGTTGCAAGGTGCGCGGAACATCGTGCCATTTGTCCAGGCCAAACAGGCCTAAACGGAAGGTGCGGAAGTCGGCCGGTTCGTCGCACTGCAGCGGCACGCCAGCGGCAGTTTGCAGGCCCAGGGCCAAGAACTTCTTGCTGCTTTGAATCTCGGGGTCGGTGGTGTAGCTCACCACCACGCCCGGGGCCTCAAAACCGGGAGCCGCCACGCTGGGGAAACCGCGCTCGGCCAGCAACTGGCGCACGGCACGGCCCAAGGCCATTTGCTCTTCGCGCACTTTGGCAAAGCCATAGGCCTCGGTTTCCAACATGGTCTCTTGCAGGCGTTGCAGGGCATCGGTGGGCAAGGTGGTGTGGTACATGTGGCCACCACTTTCATAGGTTTCCATCACCTGCAGCCACTTTTTCAAGTCCATCGCAAAGGTGGTGCTGGTGCTGCTGTCAATCGCTTGGCGGGCGCGCTGGCTCAGCATGACCATGGCGCAGCAGGGCGAGCTGCTCCAGCCTTTTTGGGGGGCGCTGATCAGCACGTCCACCCCCGTGGCCTGCATGTCCAACCACATGGCGCCCGAGGCGATGCAGTCCAGTACAAACAAGCCGCCCACTGCATGCACCGCATCGGACACGGCTTTCAGGTAGTCGTCCGGCAGCATCATGCCGGCCGAGGTTTCGACGTGTGGGGCAAACACCAGCGCAGGTTTTTCGGCGGCAATGGCGGCTTTGATGTCTTCGATCGGGGCCGGTGCCCAAGCAGCTTGGGAGCCCCCGGCGATGCGCCGAGCCTTGTGCACGCTGTGGCTTTTGGGGATGCGGCCCATGTCAAAAATTTGCGTCCAGCGGTAGCTGAACCAGCCGTTGCGAATCACCATGACATGTTGGTCGGTGGCGAATTGGCGGGCGACAGACTCCATGCCAAAGCTGCCGCTACCCGGCACCAACGCCACCGAGTGAGCGCCGTAAACGCTTTTGAGCATGCGCGAGATGTCGGTCATCACACCGCCAAAGCGCTTGGACATGTGGTTCAGGGCGCGGTCGGTGTAGACCACCGAAAACTCCAGCAAACCATCGGGGTCGATCTGGGGCAACAATCCGGGCATGGTGCACTCCTTGGTCAGTGATGAAAATGCAGAGCTTACAGCACCCTGCTGGGGTTCACGGCCAAGGCCAGACGCCACTCGGGCCATGAGCGCAAAGGTTCTCGGTCACCGCAGGCGCAATGCGCGGTCGTTTTCTCAAAGTCTGGAAAGCGGCACGCTGTGGGTCTGAATGTGGCGTTGAAACTCGGGCGCTGTATTGGCCCAATCCACCACGTCGACTCGCCAGGGCAAGTCGCTGCAGGCAAAAGCCTCTTGCAGCTGGCCCAATGTGCCCAAGGGGGTCAGCGTATCGCCCATGATGACCAAGTCCAGATCGGAGTAGCGTTTTGGCGTGCCCCGTGCACGCGAACCAAAGATGCGCACTTCTCGTGCGGGCAGCCATGTGGCGACGAGGGCGTTCACGAGCGCCACTTCTTGCGCACTCATGCCATGCTGCAATTCAGTCACTCGTGTCTTCCAGTCGGGCCAACAAAAGGCGGGCGTTCAGCATGAACGCCTGTGTGCCTTCGTAGACCTGTTGGGCCTTTTGCGGGTCATCAGTGTGCGCCGTGATGTTGCGCATTTGGCGGTAGGCGAACCAGGCGGGTACATCCGAAATCAAACCTTTTTCGGCCGCCATGCGAAGCACGTCCTTGAAGTTGGCAAAGTCGACTTCGCTGGGGTTCAGGGCGTCCAATTCAAGTCGGCGGCGCAGCATCTTGGTGCTGATTTCGGAGACGAATTCAAAGTTCTGAATCACGCCTGCGATCAGGGTGTGGCGAACTTTGGCCTCTTGCACGTTGAACCATGCCGTATCGCTGACCACAGTCAAGCCATCCTCCAGGGATACCAGTGCGAGCCGTAAAGAGCTCAGGTCAAGGCTTGGCGCGTTCATGGGGGCATTTTCCTTGGCCAGTGTTGTCAGGTCAACGCCCGCGCCGCACGCGCAAGATCTCGTCCAAGATCAACAGCGCCGCGCCCACGCTGATGCCAGCGTCGGCCACGTTGAAGGCGGGGAAGTGCCAGGTGCCCCAGTAAAAGTCCAGAAAGTCGACCACGTAACCGTGCACCAAGCGGTCGATCACGTTGCCTATCGCGCCGCCCAAAATCAGCGCGATGGCCAAGCCAAAGAGTTTTTGACCCGGGTGGGCGCGCAGCATCCAGACCATGAAGATGGCCGCCGCCACGCCAATGCCTGTGAAAAACCAGCGCTGCCAGCCGCCTGCATTGGCCAAGAAAGAAAAGGCTGCACCATGGTTGTGCACCCGCACCAGGTTAAAAAACGAGGTGATGGGCGTGCTGTCGCCCAATTGAAAAGCACCCAGCACCAGCAACTTGGTGAACTGGTCGAGCAGCAGCACCACAAGGGCGATGCCGAGCCAAAGTGCCATGCCTTGGCTTTTGCTGGCGTAGCTTTTACCGATTTTTTTGCTGCTGGCCATGGGTTTGCCTTATGTTGTTTGTGCGTGAAGGTCAGGCCACCTGGCGGGTTTCGCCAGCACCATGCAGGTTGCTCACGCAGCGCCCGCAAATCGTGGGGTGATCGGCCTTGTGGCCCACATCGTCGGCGTAGTGCCAGCAGCGCTCGCACTTGGTGTCTTGGCTGGCTTGCACTTGCACGGCCAAGTGTTCGCCGGCTTGCAAAGTGACTTTGGAGGTGATGAACACAAACTTGATGTCTGCCCCCAAGCTGGCCAGCAAGGCGTGGTCAGCGGCGGGCGCGGTGAGTGTGATCTCGGCTTGCAAGGATGCGCCCACTTGGCCTGCGGCGCGCAGGTTTTCGATGTCTTTGTTCACCAAGTCGCGGATCTCGCGGATGCGGCCCCATTTGGCCAACAGCGCTTCATCGGCCGCACCGAAGTCGCTGAAGGTTTCCAAAAAGATGGATTCCGAGGCGCCGAAAGTAGCCCAGGCTTCTTCGGCGGTGAACGACAAAAACGGCGCCATCCAGCGCAGCATGCCGTGCGTGATGCGGTAGAGCGCGGTTTGCGCGCTGCGGCGCGCCAGGCTCTTGGGCGCGGTGGTGTACAGGCGGTCTTTCAGCACGTCCAGATAAAACGCGCCCAGGTCTTCTGAGCAATAAATCTGCAGCTTGCTGACGACAGGGTGGAATTCGTACACGTCAAAGTGGGCGCGGATGTCCGCTTGCAGCTGGGCAGCGCGGGCCAGCGCAAAGCGGTCGATATCCAGCAGTTGGTCGTCCGGCACGGTGTCGGTGGCGGGGTCAAAGTCGCTCACGTTGGCCAGCAAAAAGCGCAGGGTGTTGCGGATGCGGCGGTAGCTGTCCACCACGCGGGCCAGGATTTTGTCGTCGATGTTCAGGTCACCCGAGTAGTCGGTGCTGGCCACCCACAGGCGCACGATTTCTGCGCCCATTTTGCTGTTGATGCTTTGGGGTTCGACCGTGTTGCCCAAGCTTTTGCTCATCTTGCGGCCTTGCCCGTCGGTGGCAAAGCCGTGCGTGAGCAGGCCCCGGTAAGGCGCGCGGCCGTACAGGGCGCAGCCCAGCAGCAGCGAGCTGTGAAACCACCCCCGGTGCTGGTCGTGGCCTTCCAAATACAGGTCGGCCTCTGGCCCTTCGGCATGGAAGGGCGCCACGCCGTAAGCGTCTTTGTGGCTGCTGCGCAGCACATGCTGGAAGGTGGAGCCGGAGTCGAACCAAACTTCCAAAATGTCTGTGCTTTTGGTGTAGCTGGGCGCATCGGCCGCACCCAAAATTTCTTCCGCCGTCACGCGGCTCCAGGCCTCGATGCCGCCTTGTTCAACGATGTCGGCTGCCTGATCGAGGATTTCCATGGTGCGCGGGTGCAGCTCGCCGCTGTCTTTGTGCAAGAAAAACGGCACGGGGACGCCCCAAGAGCGCTGGCGCGAGATGCACCAGTCGGGGCGGTTGGCGATCATGTCGCGCAGGCGGGTTTGGCCGTTTTCTGGGTAGAACTGGGTTTGCTCGATGGCGTCGAGTGCCAGCTGGCGCAGGGTCTTGGGGGCTTTGTCTTTCGTGAACACCCCAAGGCCCTCGTCCATGCGAATGAACCACTGGGCCGCAGCGCGGTAAATCACAGGCGTTTTGTGACGCCAGCAGTGGGGGTAGCTGTGGGTGATGGTGACGGTGGACAGCAAGCGGCCCGCGTTGCGCAACGCGTCCAGCACCACGGGGATGGCTTTCCAGATGTGCAGGCCGCCAAACATCGGGAAGTCTTCGGCGTAGGTGCCGTTGCCTTGTACCGGGTTCAGGATGTCGTCGTACTTCAAGCCATTGGCCATGCAGGAGTTGAAGTCGTCCACGCCGTAGGCAGGCGAGGAGTGCACCAGGCCCGTGCCGTCGCTGTCGCTCACGTATTCCGCCAAGTACACCGGGGACAGGCGCTGGTAGCCAGCGTCCACGTCGTAAAGGGGGTGGCGAAAGTTCAGGCCGCCCAAGGCCGTGCCTTTGGCCGTGGCTAGCACGCTGCCGCCTTGCAGGCCAAAGCGCTCCAGGCATTTGTCGACCAGCGACTCGGCCAGCACCAGGCAGCCCTTGTCGGTTTGCACCAAAGCGTAGGTCAGCTCGGGGTGGGCGTTCAGGGCTTGGTTGGCAGGAATCGTCCAGGCGGTGGTGGTCCAGATCACGGCAAAACCGGTTTGGCCTGCGGGGGTGTTTGGCAGGGCCGTCAGGCCAAAGGCTTTAGCCAGCTTGGCCGCGTCATCGGTTTCAAAGGCCACGTCCAGCGTGTCGCTGTGTTTGTCCTGGTATTCGATCTCGAATTCGGCGAGCGAAGAGCCGCAGTCAAAGCACCAGTACACGGGTTTGAGGCCACGGTACACAAAACCGCGCTCGATCACGCGTTTGAAGGCACGGATTTCTCCGGCCTCGTTGGCCGGGTCCATGGTGCGGTAAGGCCGCTCCCAGTCGCCCAGCACGCCCAGGCGTTTGAAGTCTTCGCGCTGCTGGCCGATTTGCTCGGTGGCAAAGGCGCGGCACAACGCTTGATTTTCGGCCTGCATGTCGTCTCTAGAGAGCTTGCGGCCGTGCAGTTTTTCAATCGCGTTTTCGATCGGCAAGCCGTGGCAGTCCCAGCCGGGAATGTATTGCGCGTCAAAACCCGCCAGTTGCTTGGACTTGACGATCATGTCCTTGAGGACTTTGTTCAGCGCATGGCCGATGTGCAGCTTGCCGTTGGCGTAAGGCGGGCCGTCGTGCAACACAAAAAGCGGTGCGCCTTGCCGGGCGGCGCGCAGCTTTTTGTACAAACCGCCGTCGTTCCACTCGCTCACCCAGCCCGGCTCGCGCTTGGGCAGGTCGCCGCGCATCGGGAAGGGGGTGTCCATCATGTTGATGCGGGTGTCGGGGTTTTGGGTTTTGTCGGTCATGGTGCGTCTGGTCGAGAGGGCTTTGACAAGCTCAGTCCGAGCGGCGGGCCGTTCGGAGAGATCAAGAAGGAGTGGGCCCTTGAGGTCGTTCGCCCTGAGCCTGTCGAAGGGCAGCAAACGAGGGCCAGAGCGTCAAATTCGGTCGCGCGTGGTTTGGCGGCTGGTTTCACCGTGGCGCGAAGCAAACCAGGCTTGTGCGTCGTCGCAGTCCTTGGCGATGCCCTTTGTCAGGGCGTCCAGACCGTCGTATTTGAGCTCGTCGTGTAATTTGTGCAGCAAGTCCACTTGGATGATTTTACCGTAGCCCCCCTCGGCCCCGAGGTGGGCAGGCCAGTCGAAGGCATGCGTTTCTAACAACACGCGCCCGCCGTTGACATCGTTCGGGTCGAGTGAGGGGCGAATGCCTAAATTGGCCACCCCCGGCAGCCCTCGGTTGCCCAGGCCGTGCACCTCGACCACAAAAATGCCGCTGGCCGCCGGTTTCCAATGTGCAAAGCGCAAGTTGAGGGTGCGAAAGCCGTCGCCTGCACCTTCGGCGGTGGCGGCCAATTCGCGGCCCAGCTTGCGCCCATGCACCACATGCCCGCTGATGCTGTAGGGGCGGCCCAGCAAAGCGCTGGCTTCTTGCAGGCGACCTTGGCTGAGGGCCTCGCGCACCGCAGAGCTGGACACCCGCAAGCCCCGCACCTCGTAGCTGTTCATGCGCGCCACATCAAAGCCCAGGCGCTGCCCAGCGGCGTCCAGCATGGCGTAGTCGCCCGACCGCTGGGCACCAAACCGAAAATCGTCGCCCACCAGCACATAGCGCACGCCCAAACCTTGCACCAGCACTTGCTGGATAAAGTCTTGTGGAGACTGGCGCGCCAGCGAGGCGCTGAACGGCAGCACCACCACTTGGTTCACGCCGCAGCGTTCGAGTTCTTGCAGCTTGTCGCGCAAGGTGGCGATGCGGGCCGGTGCCCAGTCGGGTTTGTTCAGGGCTTTGGCAAAGTGGTCGCGCGGGTGCGGCTCAAAAGTCATGACGCAGCTGGGCACGCCTCGGTGGGCGGCTTCGCTGCGCAACAGGGCCAGCATGGCCTGGTGGCCCCGGTGCACGCCGTCAAAGTTGCCAATCGTCAAGGCGCAGGCGGGGGCCAAGTCTGGGTGGTGAAAACCGCGAAAAACCTTCATGGGGGGTGTGATGTCCGAGCGCGAATCTGGGTTCAGGCCAAGATTCACAGTTGTGTCGATGTAAGAGGGTATATTGTGACCGAGCCCGGTCTCTTCAACGGTGGTCACCAGCGCTGGGGGAGCGATCGCGACGGAACTTTTCGTGTCAGTGGTTTTTCAAGCTGTTGGATGGAGGCGTCTGTGAAGGTTTTGAAACTCTCGGCCCAAGGCCTGCCCCAATCGTGGATATCGCTGGAGCAGGCGGTCACCCACTACGCGGCCAACGAGGTGCGCTGGGAAGTCGGCCAAGAAGTGGCCGTGTTCCATGGGGGGCACAACGCGCTCACGGGTCAGCAATCCATCATCACGGTGAACAGCATCATCGGCACCCAAGGCGTGCCCCGCATCAACCCGTTTGACCTGGTGTCGGGTTTGACCAACCCCAAATTGTTTGTGCGCGATCGCAATGTCTGCGCTTACTGTGGTGGACATTTTCACGAGTCGGTCTTGACCCGCGAGCACATCGTGCCCGTGAGCCAAAAAGGCCCGGACCACTGGATGAACGTGGTCACCGCTTGCCGCTCGTGCAACCACCGCAAAAGCAGCCGCACCCCAGAGCAAGCCAACATGCCTTTGTTGTACGCGCCCTATGTGCCCAGCCTGTGGGAAGACTTCATCTTGCGCAACCGCCGCATTTTGAGTGACCAGATGGCGTTTTTGATGGCCCATGTGCCCAAGAGCTCGCGCTTGATGGTTTGAGGCGAGCTTTGGCAAAAACTGTGTTCAGCCCCTTCGCCCAAAGCCTGTCTTGAAGGCCCTCGGCGTGGGTGATCCCTTGTCGCACCCGGTTGCTGCGCAGACCCAAGCGGATCAGAGCGTGTCCGGGTCGTTCGCTTAAATCACGCCCAGTACCAGCAGCAAGGCCCGGTCTACAGCCCGCATGCGCGCATCTTCCAGGTGTCCAAACGGCGGGCTTATTTTGGTGCGTGGCAAGGTGGACGGCTTGTCCACCATCACCTGAGACCGTGCGCGAAGCCCGTTTTGGCTGGTGGGCTCCACCGTGACCCTGAACACCGCGGTGCGCAGTTCACTCGTGACCGGGCAAATCACCACACTGTCCAGCTCACTGAGCAAGTTCGTTTGTACCACCAAGGCCGGACGGGGTTTGCCATAGTCCCCTTGTATGGACACGGTCACCAAGTCGCCCCTTTGTGTCATGCCCAACCGTTCACGTGCCGCAGGGCTTCTTGCGCAAATGCTTGGGCCTCAAGCTCTTGGGTATCGCCCTTGAGGGCCAGGCATTGCAGGCGGACATCGCTCACAAAGCCTTCTAAACGGGTGTCAGGCACCCAAAATTGCACGGGACGCAAGCCGGCTGAGCGCATGCGCTCGCGAGAGCGGGCCACTTTGCTGAGGGGTGAATTGACGGTGTCCATGGGCGCCTCCTGTTAAATTCGCGCGAGGTAACATGATACCGCCAATGAGGCCTTTTGGGGCCTCCACGGCGCAGTCCCCATGTGACGCATCCTGGGGCAGGCGTGGCCAGGCTAGGCCAACAGCCCGGGTCCATCACAGGCCCAGCACAAGCTCAGGTCACGCTCAATTCAAGCCACTGAGCACGCACAGCCGAAGCCGACCGCATTGGCGAATTCGGTCGGCTAAAGCAGATGGCTTGCGCAGTGGACTGAATCGCCGCATCATGCACCTATGAATGCCAAATAACTCGTTTCGTGCTGCTCTGCGGCTTCAAGGAGGCTTCGCCATGATCAACTGTGTGCACCGAGTGTTGCCCGGCATCACGCGTCGGCAAGTGTTTTTGGGGGGCCTCAGTGCCTTGTTCGCGGGGCAGAGCACTGCGGCTGGCAAGGCAGTTCAATTGGCGTCTGTCTGGCCGACAGGGCGTTCACCCCAAGGTTTTTTGGTCAGTGAAAAGTTCGATGGTGTGCGTGCCGTTTGGGACGGGCGGGTGTTGCGTTTTCGCAGTGGTCGTGTGATGGCTGCACCCGGGTGGTTTTTGGCGGCGCTGCCTGCTTTGCCGCTGGACGGCGAGCTGTGGCGTGATCGGGGGCAGTTCGATTCGGTTTCAGGTGCGGTGCGCAAGGCGGTGCCGGACGATGCCCAGTGGCGTAGCTTGTCTTACAGGGTGTTTGATGCCTGGGGCTTGCCAGGGCCGTTTGACCAGCGGCTCCAGCGCGTGGCGCAGGCCCTGGCGCAGGCGGGTCAGCCTTGGCTCGTGGCGGTCAAGCAAGAGACGATGACCAGCGCACAGGCTTTGCAAGCGCATTTGCAGTCGGTGGTGCAGCAGGGCGGTGAGGGGCTGATGCTGCACCGCGCCGATGCGCTTTGGCAAGCTGGCCGCAGCGATGCCCTGTTCAAGTTCAAACCCGAGTTGGACGAGGAGGGGCTTGTGGTGGGCCACCAGCCAGGCAAGGGGCGCTTGGCGGGCATGACTGGGGCTTTGCTGGTGCAAATGCCATCAGGCCAGCGCTTTGCCTTGGGCTCGGGCCTGAGCGATGCCCAGCGCCGCGACCCGCCACCCGTGGGGGCTTGGGTCACCTACCGCTACCGCGATCGCACGCCTTCGGGTTTGCCGCGGTTTGCTTCTTTTGTGCGGGTACGCGAGGCGGAGTGAGCATGAACAAGGCCCCTCTCGGGGCCTTCTTGTTGGGCTGCTCATTCAAAAAAATCTGGTTTTGAGCCGCAAGGCGGGAGGGCGGCACGGGCCGAGCTCAGAGGCGCTTCGCTTTGCCACATCGCCCGACCCGCGCCGCCCTCCCGCCTTGCTCCGGTTCGCAGGACCTTCCCTTCAGGCGAAGACGCCTGCCGTCTCTTGCATGCGGGCGGCACGGGCCGAGCTCAGAGGCGCTTCGCTTTGCCACATCGCCCGACC
>NZ_JBIKIL010000134.1:0-9835 GCF_044361645.1 Limnohabitans sp.
GTTGCCTCAGGCGGATCGATGGAAGACGTTCTTGGACTACGTGGTGCAGAGAATCACCCGCCCCCTGCCGCCTTGGTATCCACCAAGTCAGCTCACGATGACAGAATAACTGCCGGATCTAGGTTCAGACCGGTTCGCGCCAGCGCCTGGAGTGGCCACGCCTTACGTGCCGCCTCCACCGCAAGGTCCACAGTCGCACATGCGGCCATTGGGGTGGGTCGATCCGTTTCGGTGGTTGGCCAAGGGCTGGCGTGACATGCTGGCGCACCCCGGCATTGCGCTGTTTTATGGCCTGTGTTTTTGGGCCATGGCGCAGGTGCTGGCCTTGGTGTTCAAACACAAGCCCGAGTACACCTTGACACTGGTTTCGGGCTGTTTGCTGGTCGGGCCATTTCTGGCCATGGGCTTGTACGAGGTCAGCCGAAAACGCGAGCAAGGCGAAGTGCCGGAGATGTCCAGTTCCTTGATGTGCTGGGACCAGCACATCAAGAGCATGGCCATGTTGGTGCTGGTGCTGATGGTGCTGGAGTTGCTGTGGGGCAGGGCGTCTTTGGTGGTGTTTGCGGTGTTTTTCAACACCGGTATGCCGTCGACCACGGGCGTGATCGAGGCGGTGTTCAACCCGCAAAACATTGAATTTTTGTTGGTCTATTTGGCCGTGGGAGGCGTCTTTGCCGCCTTGGTTTATGGCCTGTCGGTGGTGTCCATTCCCATGATTTTGGACCGCGACACCGATGCCATCTCGGCCGTGCTGACCAGCATGCGGGTGGTTTTTGCGCACCCGGGTGTCATGCTGCTGTGGGGCTTGTTGTTGAGCTTTTTGGTGATTGCGGCGCTGTGGCCTTGGGCCTTGGGCATCATTGTGGTCGGGCCTTGGCTGGGACACGCCAGCTGGTACGCTTACCGGGGCAGCGTCGAATGGGAAGAAAGCCCTGAAGAAGCTGTTACATTGAGCAGCTCAAATTAAAGGAGGCATCTTGGCCACACCCAACTACGGATTCGAAAAACGCCAGAAAGAGCTGGCCAAAAAACGCAAAAAAGAAGACAAGCTCAAAGCCAAGTCGGACCGCAAATCGGGCCTGTTGCCTGAAGATGGCGCAGAGCTCGATGGCGAGGCGGGCGATGCCGACACTGCAGCGCCGGGTTCGGCCGAGTCATCCACGCCTGCCGCCTGAGCTATTCGCTTTGGCCTCTTGCCTTTAGGAGCGACATCCTCGACGCGATAGCCCTTTGTTGCCCTCTTGCGCGTCCATCGCCGCGAGAGCGGGGCTCCCACAAGAAGAGCTTGCGCTTATGCAATTTGCACAAGCTCTCGCGCCAGTGCCAGCATGTCGGCCATGCTGTGGCTCGCAGGCGTGACCAGCGGGGCTTGGGCGTAATGCACAAAGTTGTTGCCGGTGGAGGCCTCGTAACCCGGGTCATAGTGGCCTGACAGCAGTTCGGTGACCACCTCGCGCATTTCCCCTCGCTCAATCCTTTCTTGCCAGCCTTGCACCACGGCTTTGCCACGCAGCGATGTCAAGCGCTCCAGCCGGTCGGCAAACAAGGCGCGTTCTTGCGTGAAAAACGCATAGTCTTCCAGCAGCAAATTCACCCGGTTTTCCAGCGACAGGTCCACCCGCAGGCAAGGGCTGGCGCGCATGGCCACCATCAACTCGGCGGGCACGGTCAAGTTGCCCACCTTTTTGCTTTCGGCTTCCACGAACACCGGACGGTCGGCGCTCAAGCCCCTCAACGCGTCCCAGACCTGCGTGTCAAAAGCCTTTTGAGTGGGCTGAGGCGTGCCCGGAATCAAGCCCAGCACCGAGCTGCGGTGGCAGGCGATGGCTTCCAGGTCCAGCACTTGCGCGCCTTCTTGCGCCAGCGCTTGCAGCAAGCGCGTTTTGCCCGAGCCCGTGGGCCCGCACAGCACCCGAAACTGCAGGCGCTGCGCCTGGCGGGGCGTGTCTTGCATCAGCGCTTGGCGAAAGGCTTTGTAGCCGCCCTCGATCAGATGCACCTTAAACCCGATTTGACCCAAGACCAAAGCCAATGAGTTGCTGCGTTTACCCCCGCGCCAGCAATACACCAAGGGCTGCCAGCTGCGCGGTTTGTCCATCACCTGGGTTTCGATGTGGTGAGCAATGTTTTTGGCGACCAAGGCTGCGCCGACTTTTTGCGCCTCAAAGGGGTTGACCTGTTTGTACAAGGTGCCCACCCGGATGCGCTCTTCGTTGTTCAGCGAGGGCCAACTCAAGGCGCCGGGCAAGTGGTCTTGTGCGTGTTCGCCCTCCGATCGGGCGTCGAGGATGGCGTCAAACCGACCCAGTTGCGCCATCGCATCCGGGGCCGAGATCAGGTGAACGCTCATTTCAGTTGTTTCTTCAAAGTGGGCCACACATTGGCCAGCAGACGCGGCTGCGCCGCTTCGTTGGGGTGGATTCGGTCGGGCAAAAACCATTTCAGAGGCTCGGGGTCGTCGCCCACGCCCTTCAAAAAGAAAGGCACCAGCGCCGCTTTTTGGCTTTTCGCCACTTGGGCATACGCCGCCTCAAATTGCTGGGCCATGTCGGGGCCATAGTTGGGGGGCATTTGCATGCCCAAGAGCAGCACCTGCGCACCTGCCGCTTGGGCTTTTCGGGTCATGTCCAACAAATTGCCTTGCGTCATGGCCATGGGCAAGCCGCGCAGCGCGTCGTTGCCACCCAGCTCGATGACGACATGGCTGGGTTGATGCCTCTGAAGCAGGGCGGGCAGGCGTGATCGGCCGCCCGAGGTGGTGTCGCCACTGATGCTGGCGTTGATGACTTGAACGCCGGGCTTTTCTTGCGCCAATTTTTTTTGCAACAAGGCCACCCAGCCCGTGCCTCGGGCCAAGCCGTATTCAGCGCTCAAGGAGTCGCCCACCACCAAAATGCGTTGGCCTGCAGCGGCCTGAGCAGGCAGCACAAGGCCCCAGCCGACAAGGGCCAGCAAGCTGCAGTTAAAGTGGCGTCGTCTTAACAAAGGTTTGTGCATGCCTGAATCCATCATTGCCGTGCGTAGCGTCTCTAAAAGTGTGCAAGATGCCAGTGGTCAATTGGACATTTTGCGCGATATCGATTTCTCGTTGAAAGCCGGGGAGACAGCGGCCATTGTCGGTGCATCCGGCTCGGGCAAAAGCACACTGTTGGCCATATTGGCGGGGCTCGACACACCCAGCAGTGGCCAGGTGGTGTTGGCCGGGCAATCGCTGTTCGATTTGTCCGAAGACGAGCGCGCCGCTGTGCGCGCCCAGCATGTGGGTTTTGTGTTCCAGAGTTTTCAGCTCATGCCCAACCTCACGGCGCTCGAAAACGTCATGCTGCCGCTGGAACTGGCTGGCCGACCTGATGCCCGCAGCACCGCTTTGGCCATGCTGCAACGTGTGGGTTTGGGTGAGCGCCTGAAGCACCTGCCCAAAGTGCTGTCGGGCGGCGAGCAGCAACGCGTGGCCCTGGCCCGCGCCTTTGTGGTGCAGCCCGATTTGTTGTTGGCTGACGAGCCCACCGGCAGCTTGGACCACGCCACCGGCCAATCCATCATGGATTTGATGTTCGCGCTCAACCGTGAACAAGGCACGACCTTGGTTTTGGTCACGCACGACCGGCAACTCGCCGCCTTGTGCGAGCGCAGCCTGGTCATCCAGGCGGGTCGTTTGAGCGAAGCGCTGACGCCGGCCGTCTGACAGCCCCGTCACGGCGTTTTGCTTTTGACGCATGGGCTGGGCGCGTCGGGCCTGCGGCTTTGAACAAGGATAATCACCGCATGTCATCTCACAAAGTGCTTTTCGGCTTCCATGCCGTGGGCGTGCGCCTCAAGATCGCGCCCCAATCTGTTGTTGAAATCCACTATGAGCTCTCACGCCGCGACGCGCGCATGCGCCAGTTCGTCGACAAAGCCCGCGACTCGGGCATGCGCCTGATCGAGTCGGATGGTGAGCGCTTGTCCAAATTGGCCGGTGGCCACGGCCACCAAGGCGTGGTGGCTTTGGTCACGCCCATGCCGCAAAACCATTCGCTCGATGACCTGCTCGACACCGTGCAAGGCCCGCCCTTGCTCTTGGTGCTGGACGGCGTGACCGACCCGCACAACCTGGGTGCCTGCCTGCGCGTGGCCGATGGCGCGGGGGCGCATGCCGTGATCGCGCCCAAAGACCACGCGGCTGGCATCAACGCCACGGTGGCCAAAGTGGCCAGTGGCGCGGCCGAGACCATGCCTTACTTCATGGTCACCAACCTGGCGCGCACCTTGGGCGAACTCAAAGAGCGCAGCATCTGGGTCATTGGCACCAGCGACGACGCACCCCGCAGCATTTACCAAGCCGATTTGAAAGTGCCCACCGCCTTGGTGCTGGGCGCAGAGGGCGACGGCATGCGCCAACTCACGCGCAAGAACTGTGACGAGTTGGTCAGCATCCCCATGCGCGGCGCGGTGGAAAGTCTGAACGTCTCGGTGGCCAGTGGTGTCTGTTTGTACGAAGCTTTGCGCCAGCGCAGTTGAGCCAAAAACGCTCAAACCCTTTATCCACCTGGACATTTGTCATGACACGGCTCACCACACGGATCGGCTGGATCGCCCTTCTCGGCACCACCAGCTTTTTGACGGCCTGCACCCAAGAGCAGCAAAACAAGATCAGCCGAGGCATCCAAAACTGGACCGGCACCAATGGCGTGATGGAAGTCTATGCGGGTGAAAAGCTGGTGCGCCGCTTCATCAAGGTGGACAAAGTCAGCACCGCCTTGGGCACCGACGATGGCAAACCAAGAGCCTACCGCTACGGTTATGGTGTGCTCGATGAAAACCTCAATTTCGAGGTCGACCCGGGCGAGAAAAAGGTGTATTTCGAGGTCAGCGATTACTCGAACACGGTGTTCTTTGAGAGTCCGCGCTGAGGCAAGAAGGCCGGCGGCGGTGTTGCTGCAAGGCTGTCTTTGCCAAGGCCTTGTGCATCCGGCCCGGTGAAGTGGATGCCTCTATGGCATCCCCATTTTTGCCACCCTGGGCTTGTTGTTGCCATCCCGGGCGTTTTTTGCCCACCCGGGCGAAGACCCGGGATCGGGTGTGCACCGCTGCCCCTTGCAGCCAACAGCTGTGAACCATGGATACCGACCATGCCGGGATGACAAATCAAGCACGGGTCTTGTTGCCCTGCACTTTGGAACGCACAAAAGCCGCAATGTCCTCTAAGGTTTTCGACAGGTTTTTTTGCAGAGTGTCGAAATCCGGGCTGCGTTCTCGGCTCGACTCTCGCATGTACAGCGGCCTTCGAATTTCAATTTGCAAGCTGTGGCGTCCCAAGGCAGGTTGGCCGATGTCGGCCAGCAAGGCCACGCCTTTGTAGGGGTCGTTGCGGGCCACGCTGTAACCACAGCGGCGCAGGCTTTGCTCGACCACTTGAACAAAATCGGGCTCACAGGTGCTGCCATCGCGGTCACCCAGCACAAAATCGGCCAAGGGCTTGTCGCTGCGCAGGCCGAGCCGTGCGTAGGCGTTTTGCGGCATGGAATGCAAGTTCAGGTGCCACACAGCGCCAAAATCTTGGCACGCTGCCTGGATCTCTTGGTCCACCGCGTCGCGGTAGGGTTGCCAGTAATTCGCAATCCGTTGCTGAACTTCTTGCACCGACAGCAAACGGTCATAAATCGGCGTGTCGGCGTTGACCCGGCTGAACACCAAGCCATAGCCCAGCTTGGACTTGGGGCCGGGCGAGAGTGGCACTGGCCAAGCACCGGCCAGCAAAGCAGGGTCGAGGTCGTCTAAGCTGCGGTTAGGGTCGATGTAGCAGCGCGGAAAACGGGCCGCCACCAAGGTGCCGCCCACCTGCGGCGTGGCCGCCCACAGTGCGTCAATGTCGGTGTCTTCGGTCAACCTGAGCTGATGCAAAGGCAAGGCAGAGCCGAAATCAGCCGGGTAGTGTGTGCCACTGTGCGGCGAATCGCAGACCAGGGGCACACGCACAGCCCCCTCAGGGCGGGACACCAGCACACAGGGTTCTGACATGGCAGGCAATTTCAGTCCAGTTGAATATTGGCCGATTTGGCAATGCGCTGGTAACGCGCCAGGGCTTTTTTGATTTGTTCGCCAAACTGCTCGGGCGTGTTGGCCATGGGAATGCCATCGATGGCCTCGCTGCGGGCCTTGAACGCTGGGTCTTGCATGGCTTGATGGGCTGCTGCATTGAGCTTGAGCACCACCGCCCGGGGCGTTTTGGCCGGTGCCAGCAAACCGAACCAGCCGCCTTCGTCCATCTCGGGGTAGCCCGCTTCTTTGTAAGTGGGCAGATCGGGCAAGAGCTTGCTGCGCTGCGGCGAGAGCAGCGCCAAGGGGCGCAGCCGACCGGCTTGGATGTGGGTGAGGGTCGAGGGCAAATTGTCGGTCAAGGCATCGATTTGGCCCGCCACAGCGTCGTTCAGGGCCGGGCCACCGCCCTTGTAGGGCACATGCAAAAGCTCGATGCCCGCCAACTGCAAAAAATTCTCCACGTTGGCATGACCCAAAGAGCCGTTGCCCGGAGAGCCATACGTGTACTTGCCAGGATAGGCCTTGGCCAGAGCCACCAACTCTTGCAAATTTTTGGCGGGCACTTTGGGGTGAACGGTCAGCACGCTGGGCACCGACATCACGTTGGTGATGGGCTCAAAGTCTTTCGCCGCATCGTAGGGGATTTTTTTGTAAATGGCCGGGCTGGCACCGTGTGTGCTGACCGTGCCCATCAACAAGGTGTAGCCATCGGGGGCGGCTTTGGCCACCGCATCGGCACCCAACACCCCGCCCACGCCCGCGCGGTTTTCCACCACCACGCTTTGTCCCAGCAACGGCCCCATGCGCTCGGCCAGCAAGCGCGCCACCATGTCGGTGGAGCCGCCTGCCGCAAAAGGCACGACCAGTTTGATGGGTCTTTGCGGAAAGCCCTGCGCCAATGCCGCACCGAAGAAGATTTGAAAAACTGAAAAAAAGGCGATGAATAAAAATTTAGTCAACATTTGGGTCTCCAAAAAAACCTATTTTGATGATGCGCAAGGCCTTAGACGAATGACTTTTGGGCCTTGGGTGTTGACTAAAATGCAATGCATGCGCATGGCATCTCCCTCATTGCCCGAACTGCACGCCTTTGTGACGGCGGCGCGTTTGGGCAGTTTTCACAAAGCCGCCGACATGCTGTGCGTCACGCCGGGCGCGGTCAGTCGGGCCGTGGCCAGGCTAGAAAACGACCTGGCTTGCGTCTTGTTCAAGCGCCATGCCCGGGGCTGCAGCTTGACCGAGCTAGGCCAGCAGTACTTGGCTGCGGTCGCCCCAGCCCTGGATGCGCTCGAATCGGCGGCCATGCAGACCCAACAGGCGCTGCTCAGTTCGGAGCTCAAGCTGTCGGTCACCCCCACTTTGGCCAGCCATTGGTTGATCCGCCGTTTGCCCGATTTTCAGCAACGCCACCCGCAAGTGCGCCTCTTGTTTTCGCCCTACCGAGCGGGTGACTTGCCCCTGTTGGCGGCGCAGGGAGCGACTTTGTGCGGCGGCGACGGGCAGTGGCCAACGGGTCTGGAGGCGGTGTATGTGGTGGGGCGGCAAATTGTCCCGGTGTGTCGGCCCGAAGCTTTGCAGGGGCCACAGGCCATCCAAAAGCCCCAAGACTTGCTGCACCGCCCTTTGCTGTTTCATGCCTTGCATCCGCACACCTGGCGTCACTGGTTTGAGACCTTGGGGTGTTGGCCGGACCCCGGCGTCGAGAACAAAGCCCTGACGCCTGCGGCCAGTTTTGACCAAGTGAGCCAATTGCTTGAAGCGGCCGTCAGCGGCATGGGCGTGGCCTTGGTGCAACGCTGTTTGGTCGACGATTACCTGGCCTCTGGCAAGCTGGTCGTGGCTTGGCCGCAGTTGGTCGAGAACGAGCGGGGCTACTATTTTTGCTACCCCGAGGTCCTGCGCCGTGCACCGGCCGTGGTGGCCCTGCGCCAATGGCTGCTCACCCAAGGCGCGGCCAGTACTTTGTGAACCTGTTTGTCGGACCTGTGTGCCCGCGCCCTTGCCCCCGGCAGGATGGCCCTGTACCCCCTCAGGCCAAGCGCCAAGCCCCTACACTAGCGGGTTATCCCGAGGTCAGCCCATGAACGCCTTCACCGACGTCTCCTTTTTCCCGCGCGACGCCAAACCGCTGTCCAGTTACCGCAAATACTGGGCGCAGCGTTTTGGCACGGCCCCGTTTTTGCCGATGAGCCGCGCCGAAATGAGCCAACTGGGCTGGGACAGCTGCGACATCGTCTTGGTCACGGGCGACGCCTATGTGGACCACCCCAGCTTTGGCATGGCGGTGATCGGCCGCATGCTGGAAAACCAGGGCTTTCGGGTCGGCATCATCGCCCAGCCCGACTGGACCAGCGCTGAGGCCTTCAAGGCGCTGGGCCAACCGAATTTGTTTTGGGGTGTGACCAGCGGCAACATGGACTCCATGATCAACCGCTACACAGCGGACCGCAAAATCCGCACCGACGACGCCTACACCGCAGGCGACGTGGGCGGCAAACGCCCTGACCGCGCTGCGATTGTTTACAGCCAACGCTGCCGCGAAGCCTTCCCGGAAGTGCCCATCGTGCTGGGCGGCATCGAAGGCAGCTTGCGCCGCATCGCGCATTACGACTACTGGTCTGACAAAGTGCGCCGCTCTGTGGTGGTGGACAGCAAGTGCGATTTGCTGTTGTACGGCAACGCCGAGCGGGCGATTGTCGAGATCGCCCACCGCCTGGCGGCGCGCGAGCCGGTGCAGCAAATCACCGATGTGCGCGGCACGGCCTTTGTGCGGCGCGAAACCCCCGAGGGCTGGTTCGAGATCGACTCCACCAACGTCGACACGCCCGGACATGTGGAGGCCCACATCAACCCCTACCTGATGATTTCGGACCAAGCGCGGGAGCAGGGCGCGAGCTGTGCGCGCGAAGAAGAGGCCAAGGCGGTTGCTGATGGCGCGAACCAGAATGCGCAGCCACTGCGTTTTGTGCCCAACGCTGCAACTGGATCGCCACGTCGCTTCGCTCCTCGCGATGACGAATCTACCGTCACTGCGAGCGAAGCGCGGCAATCCACAACCGCCGTCACTGCGAGCGAAGCGCGGCAATCCACAACCGCCGTCATTGCGAGCGAAGCGCGGCAATCCACAACTGCCGTCATTGCGAGCGAAGCGCGGCAATCCACAACTGCCGTCATTGCGAGCGAAGCGCGGCAATCCACAACTGCCGTCATTGCGAGCGAAGCGCGGCAATCCACAACCGCCGTCATTGCGAGCGAAGCGCGGCAATCCACAACCGACGTCATTGCGAGCGAAGCACGGCAATCCAGTCTTTCCGTCATTGCGAGCGAAGCGCGGCAATCCATCTCAGCTTCTCCTGCGCTGCGCGGCAAAGGCACGCACAAGGTGCCGCCGCGCGACAAGAGCGTCATCCGCCTGCCCAGCTACGAGCAGGTCAAGCAAGACGCCGTGCTGTATGCCCACGCCAACCGCGTGCTGCACCTGGAGACCAACCCCGGCAACGCCCGTTGTTTGGTGCAGGCGCACGGCGAAGGCCACACCGCGCGCGACGTGTGGATCACGCCGCCGCCCATTCCCCTCACCACCGCCGAGATGGACTTGGTGTTTGACCTGCCCTATGCCCGCAGCCCGCACCCGCGCTACGCCGACGAAAACGGCGGCCACGACGGCGTGACCAAAATCCCGGCCTGGGAGATGATCCGTTTTTCGGTCAACATCATGCGCGGCTGCTTTGGCGGCTGCACCTTTTGCTCCATCACCGAGCACGAAGGCCGCATCATCCAAAGCCGCTCCGAAGAATCCGTCATCCGCGAGGTG
>NZ_JBIKIL010000213.1:0-2756 GCF_044361645.1 Limnohabitans sp.
AGGGTGCCGCAACGAAAGCACCGGCCCATTTGATCGCTGCGCTTTGTGAATTGAATTTCATCTGATTGCCTCTCCATTGTGAGTTTTGGTTTGCCGCTACCGATGCGGGTTTGCCGGTATGCGAAACCGCATTTGATCATTCGTGCAATCGATTGCATTAGCGGGTTTTCCCTTAACCACCTGTTTTTGATTCAGGTACGTAACTTCAGCCCGTGCTTTCCCGCACCATGAGCTCGGTCGGCAAGATGACCGAGCGCCTTGGCAACCCCGCTTGTGACTCGTGCAGCAAATTCACCAAGGCCTGCCCGGCCAATCGCGTGGGTTGCCGAATCGAAGTCAGACTGGGAAACACATGGCCCGCCATGTCTATGTCGTCGTAACCGACCACTTTGACATCGCGGGGCACATCGATGCCCCGGGCATTGAGCGCACTGATGACAGCGATGGCTGCCACATCGCTGCTGGCAAAAACGGCATCAAATGACAACCCTTGTGACAACCACTCTTGCACCACCTGCAGCAGCATGGGTTCGTTGAACAACACCGATTGGCGCAAACGCACATCGGGTTCGATCCCGGCTTCTCGGTGCGCCCTCAAGTAGCCCGCATAACGCTGGCCCGCCTCGGGGTGCTCAATGTCACCCAGAAAGGCAATGCGGCGGCACCCTCGGGACAACAAATGTGAAGCCGCCAGATAACCGCCTTGTTCGTTGTCACCACCGACCACCGGATACGCCGCATCTGGCAATGCAGCACCCCAAACAGCAAAGCGCAAGCCTGCATGGAACAACTTGTTCAGGTGTTCGTGCCAAGTCAATTGGCCAATCACCACCAAGCCGGCCACTTGGCCACTGCTGACCAGGGTCTGCATCTGCGACCTGCGCTCATCGTTGAGTCGGGTCAGCAACACGCTGTAGCCCTGATCATCCAGTGCATCTGCGACGCTGCCAAATAAATTCAAAATGAAGGGGTCTGATATGGCTTGCATGCTGTCGCCCAGCACCACCACCCCTACCGTCTGTACCGAGCGTTTGCGCAAATTGGCTGCCCCGACGTTCACCTGATAGTTGAGCGAACGGGCCAGCTCGAGAATGCGCTCGCGTGTGGCCTCGGGGATCAAGGCGCTGCCACTCAAAGCCCGCGATACCGTAGAGGATGAAACACCCGCCATACGGGCGATGTCGGCCATTTGCGTGCGGCGCGGAACGAGATCAGTTTTGCTCATGTCTTGGATTATTTCATGGGCAAGTTATTTGCCCTGCTTCCCCGGAGACTCAGCGCTCCATAAAAAAACCGCCCAAGACCTGAGGGTCTTGGGCGGTGTGAGTGAAACCTTGAAAAAACGTCTTAACCGATCAGAATGCGTAATTCAAACGCACTTTGAAGGCATTGAGGTTGTCAACCCCAGTGGCTTTGGAAGAGCTGAAGGCGGGGGTGATGCTCGCACCTTTCACACCCATCAATGGGAAGGTGTATGCAGCGTAGTAAGTGGTGACCTTGTTCTCGTCTTTTTTATCTTGAACCATGCCGACACCAGCCGCACCGATGGTGGCGTTCAGACCGAAGGAGGATGCGTCCAAATCACTGTTTTTGGCGACGTTGGCGTTGATGTTCACACCCGCAGCGACTGCGTAACCCACGGACACACCACTGCCACTGTAGCTCACACCGTCCAATTTGTAGGACTCTAAACCTGCACGCAATGTCAAAGCACCGCTGTTGTAAACCACTGTAGGGCGCACGCCATGGGCCACTGTGGGCATCGCTGATTTTTCAGTCACCAAACCCAACTCCAAGCGCAGACCAGGAGCGGCGTTCAAACCGGCCACGGCATGCAATTGACCGTCGCCTTTGCGACCGCGCAAGGAGTTTGTACGGTAGCCATAGCCGCTTGCAGCCGCCTCAACCACCACGTCTTTGCCCATGGGGAACAAGTCTGCTGCTTCCTGACGACCGACTTTCAAATCGGCCATGCTGTTGCCAAACTGGATCCAGGCATCGTCCACACCCACTTTGTCGGTGCTGCTGGTGGGGATGATCAAACTGGCTTTGGCGTTGACGAAGTTGTCGCCCGATTTGACCAATTCGGCTTTGGCGTTCAACTCGATACGGCCGCCGTTTGAGGTATCGCTTTTGGTAGCGCCCTGCTTGCTTTTGAATGTGGTGTCGTTTTCAATGTTGGCGTCAAAAGTCACGCCCGCATGTGCTGCGCCTGCAGCGACCAAAGCGGCAGTCACTGCGGCCAAACGGAAATGTGATTGCATGTTTCTCTCCAGAAGATGGTGTTTTAAAAATTTCAATCAGCCCGACAAGAGGTGAGCTCATGGCGTTGCCGACTTCCGGATTAAACGATTCATGCAATCGATTTCATTTCATGGTAAACCCTTGTTTTAGATACAAAACGGGTACAAAACAATATTTTTCAGCGCTGATACAACAAATTACGCAAACGTTTGCAAGAAACCAAAAAATCTAGACAGTCGCATGTGCATGTCTTGTAGCCAACATCAACCCCCATTACAGGTTTGACGAAAAAAAACCCGATGCAAGGCATCGGGTTCGGGTGGCACTACGGCATGTGCAACCGATACGTGGGGACCCCGTCCCCTTATTGGATATCAGTCGGCGTACTTGCCTGCCGCATCCACAGCAGCCTTGATCTTCACCATCTCGGCAGCCACAAACTTCTTGTGCTCAGCCGGGTCGGTGCGGTTGTCGGTCACCACCAATGCGCCCAGACCTTCGTTCTTCTTGAC
>NZ_JBIKIL010000028.1:0-32875 GCF_044361645.1 Limnohabitans sp.
TTAAGCGCAACCTCATTCGTGCACACATGTGGTTCGATCTTGCCGCCGTCAATCAAGAGGCCGATGCCGTCAAAAACCGGGACGAAATTGCCACCAAATTGACCCCATCACAACTCGCACTGGCCCAGAGGCTTTCAAAGCGTTGCTTGGATCGCAAGTTCAAAAAGTGTTATTGACAGTCTGTGCTTGAGGCGCATCTTGATAATGCTTAAAAATGGACATGGTTTTAAAAATTTGACATTGAATGCCAATGCTCGGTGTCACGATTTTCCATGCACTTTTGTGACCGATTTTCGGTCCGACCGATTCCGGCTTGGCTTGTCACCAGCTGCCCAGATCTCGGCACTGTCCTGTTGATGACTGCATTGCTTGTGCTGCGGCAACCAAGGCGGTGTGCAAGCTCGAACAAGACGAGCCGCTGTTCGTCAGGTGCCACTGTTTGGGCTTGCTTGAGGCACACGGGTCTTGAGGCCTGCACAAGGCCAAGTGAAGCTGCGGCGTTAAAATGCAGCAACACTTTCAGAAATTTTCGTCCAAATGGCCTTGTTGACACTTGCACATTGACCGATGAAGCCATCACCAACCCGTTTATTTGCCATGCTTCGAGTGAGCGATTCGGAACACGTGTTGCTGTGTCGACCACGCTTGCGCCTTGGCGCTGTCGGTTCTGGGCTCTACATCAGGGAAACATCATCATGAACCACGATAACGCGCCTCTTGAAATCCATCTGCATGGTGAGGTACCGATCAAAACCGGCACCGACAACCAAGCCATTCAAGAGGCGCTCAAGCCGCTTTGGCATTACGCTGGAGCCCGCACCCTGAGCGAGGGCGCGGTGAGCCTTTACGAAGAGGAGCCCGGCATTCGGTTTGACGCTGCTGCAGGGCGCTTGCACTTTTGCTGGACCGTGCGTGGCGATGAAGATTTCCGCATGGTGTTGGACGACTTGTGCATGAACCTCAATGAATTGTCGGCCAGTGGTACGCACATTGAAGTGACTTATTACGATTCGGATTTTGACGATGAGGATGAGACCAACGGGGGCGAGTCACGTGACGACTTTGTGATGATGTTTGTCGGTCCAGACCCAGCGGCCATCATGCAGGCACAGCGTGATCTGCTGGTCCATGATGTGGTCAACATGATGGAGCGGCATTTCGATGGTGCGGAGTTGTCAGGCGTGGTGACCGAAATCGACAAGCTTTTTAGCCAACGCTTTGACAGCTTGGTCAGCTCCTTGGACATCGGCAAACCACCACGCGGCTCGGGCGGTGCCAGCGGCCACGGCGGTGGTGGACGTCGTCCTCGCCATTTGCATTGAACGGAGCCAACCATGAACGCGCAGGGCCTTCGTGCTTCCTTGAGACCGGGTGTGCGTTTGCGCGAAGTTTTTGGCTGGGCCATGTACGACTTCGCCAACTCGGGCTACACCACCGTGGTCATCACGGCTGTTTTTGCTGCCTACTTTGTGGGCAGTGTCGCCGATGGGGCCGAATGGGCCACGCTGGCTTGGACCTCCGGTCTCAGCTTGTCCTATTTGATTGTGATGCTCACCATGCCGGGACTTGGTGCGTGGGCAGATCGGGTCGCCGGCAAAAAACGCATGTTGATGTGGGTGACAAGCGGTTGCGTATTGAGCACTGCCGCCTTGGCCTTGGTGGGACCGGGCCAAGTGGCGCTGGGCTTGTTCATTTTGGTGTTGTCCAACACTTTTTTCTCTTATGGTGAGTCGCTCACTGCCTCGTTTTTGCCTGAACTGGCCAAGCCGCAGGCCATGGGCCGTGTCAGCGGCTGGGGCTGGTCATTGGGCTACATCGGCGGGATGATGACCCTGGGTGTTTGCTTGGCCTATGTGCTGGCTGCACAGGCCCGCGGTGAAACCGGTGGGCAGTTTGTGCCTGTAACAATGTTGATCACTGCAGGCATTTACGGCGCTGCTGCCTTGGTGACATTTTCTTTGTTGCGTGAACATTCGCCGCCGCAACCCCATGCCCCGGTGGTCACAGTGGTACAGAGCTTGCGCCGCTTGCGCCAGACCTTGCGCGAGGCCATGCCATACCGTGACTTCACGCGTTTGCTGGCGTGTGCGGTAGCCTACCAAGGCGGGGTGGCGGTGGCCATCACGCTGGCGGCCATTTATGCTGAGCAGGTGATTGGTTTTCAGCCGCAAGAGACCATGGTGCTGATCTTTGTGCTGAACCTGGCGGCTTTTGCTGGGGCGTTTTTGCTGGGTTATGTGCAAGACCGTGTGGGGCACAAGCTGACCTTGGGCCTGACTTTGCTGGGCTGGGTGGCCACTTGCTTCATTGCGGCGTTCTCTACCGACAAGGCTACATTTTGGTGGGCTGCTGTGATCGCTGGCTTTTGTATGGGCTCGAGCCAATCTACTGGGCGTGCCATGGCGGGTTTGTTGGTGCCCCCCCATCGCTTGGGCGAGTTTTTTGGCCTGTGGACTTTTGCCATTCGGCTGGCCAGTATTTTGGGGCCGTTGACCTACGGCTTGATCACTTGGCTGAGCGATGGCAATCAGCGCTTGGCCATTGGTTCAACTTCGCTGTTGTTCATTCTGGGTTTGGTCTTGCTGATACCCGTGGATGTGCAGCGAGGTCGATTGCAAGCCCAATCGCCCGCCTGATCAGGTGTCATGCAGGGAGGCCGGCACAGCTTGGCACACCTCGCCTGGCAAACCCAGCCACCGCAGTGCTGCGGCTTGTAAGCCTTGCAAGTCGCCCGTGGTCAACAAGCAAACGGGCTGGGAGACCCCATCTGACGCTTCAGCATTGAGCAGCCCAGCTGCCATCAGCAAACGCTGGGTCTGCCGCGCCACGGGCACGCCGGTCGAGACCAGTTGCACCTCGGGTCCCACAAGCGCCTGCAGCGCATTTTCAACAAAAACATAATGGGTACAACCCATCACCAAGGTGTCGATCTCGCCCGGCCCGGAACCAAAGCGACCCATGGCCTGGGTGTAGGTCTGCAGCAAGTGCGTGATCTGCGCTTGCGCGCAGTGGGTCTGATCGGGGGTGGTGCTTTGCTCTATGGCCATGGCCAGACCGTTACAGGCTTGAGTCATAAAATGTGCCTCGCTTTGCACACTGGACAGCAACCGGGCGAATTTGGCACTGGACACGGTGCCTTGGGTGGCCATCACGCCGATGTGGCCTGTGCGGGTCAGGGCCAAAGCTGGTTTGAGGGCTGGCTCTAAGCCCACCAGCGGCAGCATCGGATGCTTTAAGCGCAATTCATGAATGGCCGCAGCAGTGGCGGTGTTGCAGGCCACGACCAAGGCTTTGATGTGGTGGTGCGCGCACAAATGCTCGGCAATCGCGTGGGTGCGTTGGGCGACAAAGTGTTCGCTTTTTTCGCCATAGGGCGCGTGCGCGCTATCGGCCAAGTAGACAAAGCGTTCAAGTGGCAATTCTTTTTGCAGCGCCTTTAAAACGCTCAGTCCGCCAATGCCACTGTCAAATATGCCGATGGGGCCAAAGGCTTTCATTGGAGGGCGTGCGCCAATGTGTTTCAGCATGGATGGTGTCGTGCTTCAGCCTGCCGTCACGCCAATGCCTTTGAACTCGCCCGTAGCGATGCGTTTTTGCCATTCGGCAGGTCCCGTGATGTGGGCGCTGGTGCCGCCGGCATCGACCGCCACCGTGACCGGCATGTCCACCACGTCAAACTCGTAGATGGCTTCCATGCCCATGTCGGCAAAGCCCACGACTTTGGCGTGTTTGATCGCTTTGGACACCAGGTAGGCCGCGCCGCCCACGGCCATCAGGTAAGCACTCTTGTGCTTTTTGATGGCTTCGATGGCGACGGGGCCGCGCTCGGCTTTGCCGATCATGGCGATCAGGCCTGTTTGTGCCAGCATCATCTCGGTGAAGCCGTCCATGCGGGTGGCCGTCGTTGGGCCTGCTGGGCCCACCGCCTCGTCGCCCACCGGGTCCACGGGGCCCACGTAATAGATCACGCGGTTGGTGAAGTCCACCGGGAGCTGCTCGCCCTTGGCCAGCATGTCTTGAATGCGTTTGTGCGCGGCGTCGCGGCCAGTGAGCATCTTGCCGTTGAGCAGCAGGGTTTGGCCAGGCTTCCAAGCGGCGACCTGCTCAGGTGTCAGGGCGTTGAGGTCTACGCGCTGGCTCTTTTCGGTGTCGGCCGTCCAGTTGACGTTGGGCCACAGATCGAGCGAGGGCGCTTCGAGGTATGTGGGGCCGGAGCCGTCGAGCACAAAGTGGGCGTGGCGCGTGGCCGCGCAGTTGGGGATCATGGCCACCGGCTTGCTGGCCGCGTGCGTGGGGTACATCTTGATCTTGATGTCCAGCACGGTGGTCAGGCCCCCCAGACCTTGCGCGCCAATGCCCAGGGCGTTGACCTTGTGGTAGAGCTCCAGGCGCATCTCTTCGACCTGGTCGAGCTTTTCGCCTTGGCTGGATTTTTCGAGCAGCTGGTACATGTCCAGGTCGTCCATCAGGCTTTCTTTGGCCAAGAGCACGGCTTTTTCGGCGGTGCCACCGATGCCGATGCCCAGCATGCCGGGCGGGCACCAGCCCGCGCCCATGGTGGGCACGGTTTTCAAAACCCAGTCCACAATGCTGTCGCCAGGGTTGAGCATGATCATCTTGGACTTGTTCTCGCTGCCGCCGCCTTTGGCCGCCACGGTCACATGCACATGGTGGCCGGGCACGATCTTGGTGAAGATCACGGCGGGCGTGTTGTCCTTGGTGTTTTTGCGGTTGAAGTGCGGGTCCGAGACCACAGAGGCGCGCAACATATTGTCCGATTGGTTGTAGCCCCGGCGCACGCCTTCGTTGACGGCGTCTTCCAAGCTGCCGGTGAAGCCGTCCAACTTCACGTCCATGCCGACTTCCAGGAAGACGTTGACGATGCCGGTGTCTTGGCAAATTGGGCGGTGGCCAATGGCGCTCATCTTGCTGTTGGTCAAAATCTGGGCAATCGCGTCTTTGGCGGCCGGGCTTTGCTCACGGGCGTAGGCGCTGGCCAGGTGTGAAATGAAGTCGGCCGGGTGGTAGTAGCTGATGTACTGCAGGGCGGCGGCAACGGATTCGATCAGGTCGGCTTGTTTGATCAGGGTGGTCATGGATGGGCCTAGGTGCAACAAAAAAAGGGCTGACCGAAGGCCAGAATATCCTTGGATTTTAGGGGGTGTGCCAAGGACTTTTGCCCAATCAGCAGGCAATGCCGTGCAAGACTGGAGTCAGTCAGTGCTTTGTAAGAGCGAAAGCCGACATTTACGCGAGTTTCAAATAATTGACATGTCATTGAGGAGACCCATCAGATGAGCACCGCCATTTACCAACCCAGCGCCGATTTCGTGAAAAACGCCCACATCTCGGGCATGCCCGCCTATGAGGCGCTGTGCAAAGAAGCCGAAACCGATTACGAAGGCTATTGGGCTGGAAGACCCCCTTCACCAAAGTGCTGGACGAGTCGAATGCGCCTTTTTTCAAATGGTTCGAAGACGGCACTTTGAACGCGTCGTACAACTGCCTGGACCGCAACGTCGAAAAAGGCCTGGGCGACAAGACCGCCATCATTTTTGAAGCCGATGGCGGTGAAGTCACCAAAGTCACCTACAGCCAGTTGCTGGCCAAGACCTGCCAATACGCCAATGCCTTGAAGAGCCTGGGCATCCAAAAAGGTGACCGCGTGGTCATCTACATCTCGATGTCCATCGAAGGCGTGGCCGCCATGCAAGCCTGCGCCCGCATTGGCGCCACCCACTCGGTGGTGTTTGGTGGCTTTTCGGCCCAGTCGCTGCGCGACCGCATCGAAGACACCGGTGCTGTGGCCGTGATCACCGCCGACAACCAAGTGCGCGGCGGCAAGTTGCTGCCCCTCAAAGCCATCGTGGACGACGCCATCAACTTGGGCGGCTGCGGCTCCATTCGGAATGTTTTGGTCGTCAAGCGCTCGGGCGCTGACATCGCCATGACCGCTGGCCGCGACCTGTGGATGGCCGAGCTGGCCGAGCAACAAGCCAGCACCTGCGAGCCCGAGTGGGTCGGTGCCGAGCACCCGCTGTTCTTGCTCTACACCTCGGGCTCCACTGGCAAACCTAAAGGTGTGCAGCACAGCACGGGTGGCTATTTGCTGCACGCGGCCTTGACCACCAAGTGGACCTTTGACCTCAAGGCAGACGACGTGTTCTGGTGCACCGCCGACATCGGCTGGGTCACGGGCCACACCTACATCACCTATGGCCCCTTGGCTTTGGGCGGCACCGAGATCGTGTTCGAGGGCGTGCCCACCTACCCCGACGCGGGACGCTTTTGGAAGATGATCCAGGACCACAAAGCCACCATCTTCTACACCGCGCCCACCGCCATCCGCTCGCTCATCAAGGCCGCTGAAGCCAATGACGCGGTGCACCCCAAGAGCTACGATCTGTCGAGCCTGCGCCTGTTGGGCTCGGTCGGTGAGCCGATCAACCCTGCGGCTTGGGAGTGGTACCACAAGCATGTGGGCGGCGGCCATTGCCCGATTGTCGACACCTTCTGGCAGACCGAAACCGGTGGCCACATGATCACGCCTTTGCCTGGAGCCACGCCCATGGTGCCCGGTTCTTGCACGCTGGCCTTCCCCGGCATCCAAGCGGCCATCGTGGACGAGACTGGCAAAGACGTGCCCAACGGTCAAGGCGGCATTTTGGTGGTCAAGCGCCCCTGGCCATCCATGATCCGCAACATCTGGGGCGACCCTGAGCGCTTCAAGAAGAGCTACTACCCGGAAGACTTCAAGGGCAAGTACTACCTGGCAGGTGACGGTTCGATCCGGGACGAGAAAACCGGCTACTTCACCATCACCGGCCGCATCGACGACGTGCTCAACGTCTCCGGTCACCGCATGGGCACCATGGAAATCGAATCGGCCTTGGTCAGCTGCACCGAGCTGGTGGCTGAAGCCGCTGTGGTGGGCCGCCCTGACGACACCACGGGCGAGGCGATTTGCGCCTTCGTGGTGCTCAAGCGCTCGCTGCCCAACACCGATGAAGGCAAGGCCATTGCCAAACAATTGCGCGACCACATCGCCAAAGAGATCGGCCCCATCGCCAAGCCCAAGGACATCCGTTTTGGCGAGAACCTGCCCAAGACCCGTTCGGGCAAGATCATGCGCCGCTTGCTGCGTTCGCTGGCCAAAGGCGAAGAGATCACGCAGGACATCTCGACTTTGGAAAACCCCGCGATTTTGGGTCAACTGGGTCAGGCTTATTGATTGGTCGTGCCGGCGTTGATCCGGCATCCATGCAAAACGGCAGCCTAGGCTGCCGTTTTGCATCAGGACCTGAATTTTGCCGTCTCAGGTCGTGGATGCTGGGAACTGGGAACTGGGAACTGGGAACTGGGTCCTGGTCAGGTTTTCATTGCCAAGCCTAGCCGTTCGATCACCGCTTTTTCAGAACGGAAGGTGTCCTGGATGAACTTTGTGTACTCTTCGGTGCCCATGTAAATCACCGACTGGTCGTACTTGTCAAAGCTGGCCAGCACGGCCGGGTCTTGCAAGGTCTGCTTGAAAACGTCGTGCAGCTTTTTGACCACGGCCGGGTCCATGCCCTTGGGGCCGCCGATGCCAAAGGGCGAGTCGGACACGGTGTCGAAACCGAGTTCGTTGAGTGTGGGCACCTTGGGCCAGCGCTTGGTGCGTTTGCTGCCGTAGGTGGCCAGCAAGCGCATGGTGCCCGCCTCAACCTGTGGGGCCCAGCCGGTGGCGTCGCTGTGCGACATGACATGCCCGCCCAAGACGGCTTGCACGCCATCGGCGCTGCCTTTGAAGGGAATGTGGGTCACGTCGATTTTGGCTTTGCTGGCGAATTCGGCAAAAGCCAGGTGCGGTGTGGTGCCGTTGCCCGTCGAGCCATAGGTGAACTTGCCGGGGTTGGCTTTGGCAAAAGCCACCAGGTCGGCAATCGACATGATGGGCGAGTCGGCCCGCACCACCACGCCAAAGGTGTAGCCCGTCAGGCAGGCGATGTAGGTGAAGTCTGTGAGCGGGTCGAACTGCATTTTTTGCATGTGCGGAAGACGCGCAACGCCGATGGTGATTTGCGACAGGGTGTAGCCGTCGGGCTGGGCACGCACCAGCTCATTGGGGCCCAGCATGCCGCTGGCGCCGGGTTTGTTTTCAATGACCACTTGCACACCCAGCGCCTTGCTGGCACTTTCGGCCAAGGCGCGCATCACGGCATCCGTCGAGCCGCCTGCTGGCCATGGGCAGATCAGTTTGATGGGCTTGGACGGAAAGGACTGGGCTTGTGCCAAAGAGGGAAAGGCGACCGTGATCGCAGCAGCGGCAGATGCCTGAACAAAATCGCGCCGTGTCGAGCCTTGGTTTTTCAAGGGGATCTCCTAAGTTCATTGGATGCCGAGATTGAAATGGAAGTCCAGGCCTTCAACAAGGGTGAAAACCTGTAATCTGACGCTGGCTGCGTCGCTTGCGTGACTCAGACTGTCAGATGACCAGACCGCCATGTCGCCAGACTCAATCCCCCAGCACCACGCCTTCACGCCGAGGGTCGGCCCCGCCAAACCAACCCGTGGGCGTGCGCTCGATGGCCTGCAAACCGCTGGTCATGTCCATCTCACGCACTTCGTGGCCGCGTGCTTTGAGCGCATTGACGGTGGCGCTGTCAAAGCGTTTGGCTTCGAGCAAGGTGGGGCCGTTCAGCGACCCAAAGTTGGGCAGGTCAATGGCTTGCTGCGCGTTCAGGCCCCAGTGCAGGGTGCCCGTGAGCAGCTTGGCCGTGTAGTGGATGATGAGCGCGCCACCCGGGCTGCCACCGCTCATGAGCAGCTCCCCGCTCGCTTTGTCCAACACCAGTGTGGGTGACATGGACGAGCGCGGCCGCTTGCCGGGCTCTACCCGGTTGGCGATGGGGCGGCCTTGCGCGTCGGCGGGTGAGAGGCTGAAATCGGTCATCTCGTTGTTCAGCAAAAAACCACCAGGGCGAGAGGGGTCGGTGGTGACCATGCGGCGCGCACCAAAGGCCGCCTCGATGGTGGTGGTCATGGCCACTGCGCGGCCTTGGGCGTCGACCACGCTGATGTGGCTGGTGCCGTACTCGGTTTGGCTGGGCATGGGGGCCCAGCTGCTGGGGCGACCGCCGGGTTGGCCGGGTGTGGCCACCTGCATCGATTGCTCACCGATCAACTGGCTGCGCTCACGCAGGTAGGCAGGGGCCAGCAGGCTGCGCCAGTCGCCCGCAGGCGCTGCCACAAAAGCCGGGTCGGCCACAAATTGCGCGCGGTCAGCAAAGGCCAGGCGCGCGGCCTCGGTGTAGCGGTGCAGCCAATCGGGTGAGGGCAGGCCACCTGAGAATTCTGGGCCTTGCGCAGCGGTCTGGCCCAGCAGCCCCAAAATTTGGCCGATGGCGATCTGGCCCGAAGACGGTGGTGGGAAGCCGCAGATGCGGTAAGCCCGCGCTGCGGCGGTGTGGTCAAAACACAGGGCTTCGCGCATGCGGGGCTGGTAGCTGGCGAGGTCTTGCAGGCTCAGGCTGCCGGGGCGCGGTGCCTGCTGCGTGCGCTGCACCATGGCCTGGGCCACTGGCCCTTCGTGCAAGGCGCGACTGCCTTCTGTGGCGATGCGGCGCAGCACATGCGCGTATTCCGGGTTGCGCAGCACATGGCCCACCGGCCAGGCTTGGCCTTGGGCGTTGTAGAAAAAGCGCAAGGCCAGCGCGTCTTTTCTCAGATGCGCATCGGCTTGCAGCAAGCTGTGCAAACGGGGGCTGACCCGAAAGCCTTGCTCGGCCAGCGTGATGGCGGGTGCCATCAACTGTGCCCAAGGCAGGCGGCCGTGCTGGCGGTGCGCGGCCTCCAGCATGCGGACCACGCCGGGCACGCCCACCGAATGGCCGCTTTGCACGGCATCTGCGAATGGCAGCGGCTTGCCCTGGTCCATGAACATGTCGCCCCTGGCTCCGCTGGGGGCGGTCTCGCGGCCATCGTGTGCGGTGATTTTCAGTCCATCAAAGTGCAGCAAAAAAGCCCCACCGCCAATGCCGCTTGACTGCGGCTCTACCAGACCCAGGACCATTTGCACCGCAATCGCGGCATCGAGCGCCGAGCCGCCTGCGCGCAGCACTTGGTGCCCGGCATCGGTGGCCAGCGGGTTGGCCGCAGCCACGGCTTGGCGGGTGAAGGCCCAGCCGGGTTTGGCTTGACTGCCGCTGGCCGCCTCGGGTTGTGTGGCGTGATCGGGCACGCTATAGCGCAAGCCGTCGGTGGGTGCTTGTGTGGTAAGTCCCGATGCGCAGGCGCTCAATAGCGCCAGCACGATCAAACTCAAAGGCAAGTGTGCGTTCATGTATTGGTCCTCTTCGGGGCATGCTAGCGGCAATGCAGGGCAACACCAAGTGAGTCTGTGACAGGGTTTTTTGTGAGAGTTGATTGGGCAATAATAAATTCCAATGTATTCAAAATAGCCTTCTTAAATTTTTTGATTTTGGTTTGAAACGTCCATGACCTCAGCCATCAGTTCCACGCCAGTACTTGGCGTTTTTGTAAATCCATGATTTACGGTTTATGATCCCAACCATCCGACACAAAGGTCTTGAGCTTTATTTCAAGACGGGGCGCATGTCTGGCATCCAGGCCATCCATGCCAAGCGGCTGCGCGAATTGCTCACGGCACTGAATGCGGCGCAAGGCCCGGCTGACTTGAACCGCCCGTCATGGCGCTTGCATGGTTTGACGGGAGACCGTTCCGGCTTCCATGCCGTGACGGTTTAGGCCAACTGGCGGCTGACCTTCCGGTTTGTGGGGCAGGACGTTGAGTTGTTGGATTATTTGGACTACCACTGAAAGGCACACCATGAAGATGCACAACCCAGCCCACCCCGGTGAAATGCTGGCAGGGTGGCTGGAAGACTTGAACACCAGCGTGACCGCTTTTGCGGGGCATTTGGGCATCAGCCGTGTGATGCTGTCCCGGGTGCTGCATGGCCATGCGGCGGTGTCGGCCGACATGGATTTGAGACTCTCAGAGGCTTTGGGCACGAATCCGGGTTATTGGCTGGCTTTGCAAGCCCAAAGCGATTTGTGGAAAGCCACAGAGCGGGCCAAAGAGCGCCCACCCATTGGCCGCGTGCCTTTGCCGCTGCGCCTGGCGGCCGATTGAGGCGCAATGTGTGCGCACAAGGTTACTGAGTTCAGTGATCTCCTTGAGGTGTTTCAGGCCCTTAAAACACGCTGCTGCAAATGGGTTCTGAAATGACGCCGAGTGTGTATGAACAGGTGAACCAGCACGGCCTGGTCGTCAAACTCATAAATCACACGGGTTTGCCGAACCAGGCGTTGTCTGAAATGGGGCAAACCCAGGGCCCGGAGTTCCTCCAGTGGCGTGCCACTTTAGGGGCGCTCCCCGATGTCGCACAGCGTGTTTTTGAATTCTTGGTTGAGCTCTTGCCAGACGGTTTGGCCAAAACGTGAAACGACACAGCGCTGAATGTCCCGAAAGTCTGGCTTGACTGCATCCAGAATTTGGACACACCGTGTCATGGCTTTTGATCCATCTCGGCAAAAAACGCGTCCATGTCGCTCACGCGGCCTTGCGCCAGTTCTTTTTTGCCCATGGACACCAGCTTGAGCAGCGCCAAAGTTTCTTGCTGCCTTTCATACTCGGCAATGTCCATGACCACCATCTTGGCTTCGCCATTTTGGGTGATGATGAGGGGCTCCGGGTTGGTGGCGAAGTCTTTCACAATCTCTGCGGCATGGCTCTTGAGGTAAGAGATGGGCTTGATTTGCGTGGACAGGCTCATGGTGGCAACCGGTGGTTTGAGTAGGTTTGAGTAGGTTTGAGTAGGTTTGAGTAGGTTTGAATATAGTCCAAATTTGGTTTCTGTCGAAAAAGATGTGAACTGTCCAATGCCGCTTTCAGTTGCGGCAAAAGGCGTTGGGCTGCATGCTTGCCTGATAGCCTGGCCATGCGAAAAAAAGCGGGTGTGGGGCGGGTGGATGGACCGTGGCTACGTCGACTTCGAACGCTTGTATGCGCTGCATCAGGCCGCAGCCTTGTTTGTCACGCGCGCCAAGTCGCCGATGGACGCGCGGCGCGTGCACTCGGCCCCGAGCGATCGTGCACCGGCGTGATCTGCGATCAACGCGTGATGCTCAATGGCTGTCACTCCGCCAGGAAGTATCCCGAGCTGCTGCGGCGAATTCGATTCAAAGACCCGGACTTGGGCAAGACGCTGGTGTTCCTGAGCAACAACACGGCGCTGCCAGCGTTGACGATCGCCGCACTGTACAAAAGCCGCTGGCTGGTGGAGTTGTTCTTCAAGTGGATCAAGCAGCACCTGCGCATCAAGAAATTCCTGGGCACCAGCGAGAACGCGGTGAAGACACAAATCTGATGCGCCGTGTCCACCTGCGTGCTCATCGCCATCGTCAACAAGCAGCTTCGCCTGAATGCCTCGCTTTACACATGTCTACAGATTTTGTCGGTGTCTGTCTTCGAGAAAGCCGAGATTTCATGCGCCTTGCAGGGCGACAACCCTGCAATCGACCTGCCCGCCAACGCTGAACAGTTGAATTTGTTCAACATTTAACCGGACAGCAGTGGTGTAGCAAAGTCATTGACACGTTCCGGGGCAAGGCAAGCGAATCGCCCGTTGCGCTTGTTGATCGCTTGGCACGATAACGCATTGCTTGCAAGTTAGAAACGTTCAGTGTGGTGCTAAAAATACGAGGACCGAGATCGCATTTTGAAAAATGCTGAGGCTTTTTTGAGGCCATCAAGACGCAGGTGCAGTCGCGAAATTTTTGGCCTGTTTTGGGGCCTTGGCCACGGGGCCGCGATGGCTTTGCTGAGGCTGTTTTCATCGCGCACGAGCAGCTTGTTTGGAGCCCCAACCCGGGGGTGATCAGGCTTGTTTTTCGCTGAATAAATTCAAGCCAACAAGTTGAAAAACCGATCTCTAGGGTAATCACTGAGTCTGCGCAAAAAAATTAATCCTAGAATTATTTTTGGATTTGGTTGTCACCCAGAGGGGAGTCGCATGACAGTTCTTGCTTGGTTGTTTGGCATCGTTGTATTGATCGTTGTCATTGCTGCACTCGTCACGTTTTTAAATCACTTTTACCGAAAATCCAGCCGCGACGTTGCCGTTATCCGAACTGGTTTTGGCGGTCAAAAAACACTGATTTCTGGCGGCTGTTTGTCGCTGCCTTTTTTACACAAAATCGACGAAATCAACATGCGCACCATCCGCGTTGAGGTGCGCCGCGTGGCAGAGAAATCGCTCATCACCGAAGACCGTATGAGGGTAGATGCCGAGCTTGAGTTTTATGTGCGCGTGCAACCCACCATTGAAGGTGTCGCCACTGCGGCACAGTCGCTGGGCTCCAAAGCCTTCAACACCGAAGGCATGCGCAATTTGCTAGAGGGTCGTTTCATCGACGCGGTGCAAGCCGTTGCGGCCAGCCGCACCATGGACCAAATCCACGAAAAACGCTCGCAATTTGTGGCCGATATTTCCGCTTTGCTGAAAGCAAATTTGGCCGAAAACGGCGTGGTCTTGGACTCTGTCTCTCTGACCCGATTGGACCAAACCTCGTTCTCTGCACTTGATGAAAACAACGCGTTCAACTCGGTGGGCATGCGACGCTTGGCAGAGATCATTGCGGTCAACCGCAAAAAGCGTGTCCAAATTGAATCCGAGGCAGACATCTCTGTTCGTCAAACACAACTCGACGCGATCAAGCAAGGCTTGCTGCTGAACCAGCAAGAAGAAGAAGCGCAAATCAACCAGCGCCTTGAGCTTGAAAAAGTCAAAGCCCAAAGCGATGCAGATACGGCGCGCTCACGTGAAAAATCGCAAGCTGCCACCGATGCGGCCCGCATTGACCGTGAGCAAGAAACCCGCATGCGCGAGATACAAAAACAGCGCGAGTTGCGCAAATCTGAAATTGAGTCCCAGCTCAACTCTGAGGTCAGAAAACTGGAGAGCTCCATCACCTTGTCTGCCAAACAAGCCGAAGAAGCGCATGCGCAAGCGGCTGCGGAACTGGCCCGCACCGAAGTGATTTTGGCGCAAGAAAAAGTTCAAACTGACCGCGAACGTGCCTTGGCTGACCGGTCTTTTGAAATGGCCATCAAGCGCGTGAAAGAAGCGGGCGAAGTGGCCGAGGCCAAAGCCACCACAGAGGTGCTTGTTTTGTTAAAGCGTGCCAAAGCGGAGGCCGAAGCCACGCACACGCGCGCAGCGGCTGAAAAGGCGCGCATGCTGGCCGAGTCCGAAGGTTCTCGCGCCTTGATCGATGCAGAAAATGCGCTCAGCACGCCTGTGTTGCACATGAAGCTGGAGCAATACCGACTCGACCGTTTGCCCGAGATCATGTCGCACATGATGCGTCCGATTGAAAAAATCGACAGCATTCGCATCAACCATGTCAGTGGTTTTGGTGCCACCAACGGCTCAGGCGGTGCTGTCGGCGGAACATCGTCTGGCGATGGTGGTGCAGGCAAACCACCGGTGACTCAGGTCATGGACAGCATCTTGGGCATGGCCTTGCAACTGCCCGCACTCAAAAGCATAGGTGACCAAATCGGCGTCGATTTGTCGGGGTCTATCGATGCGGCGACAGGCAAAACATCTTCCTCTGGCGGCAAAGCTTGACGCTGGTCTAGAGTTCTTTTTTTCACAACCAAGAGCATTCGCTCATTTTTCTGGAGTAATTGCATGAGCTTTTCACGCCGCCACTTTTTAGCAGGAACGGGTTCAGCCGGACTGACGGCCTTGGGTGCCACCATTCCATTTGAAATGGCGTTGGCGCAAGGTGCGCCCATCAAACTTGGCTCCATTCTCGACAACTCGGGAAACTTGGATGCTTACGGCAAACCCATGGTGATGGCCACCACTTTGGCGGTCGAAGAAATCAATGCTGCCGGCGGCTTGCTGGGCCGCAAAATCCAATTGGTGCAATACGACTCGCAATCCGACATTGCGCTGTACACCAAATTCGCGCAACAACTGACCCGCAGTGACAAGGTGGACGTGACCCATGGGGGCATCACATCGGCGTCTCGCGAAGCCATTCGCCAGATTTTTCACCGCGCCAACTCTTTGTACTTTTACAACGTGTTGTACGAAGGCGGTGTGTGCGACCGCAACATTGTGTGCACGGGCACCACCCCGGCACAAGCGGTAGAACCCATCGTGGAGGTGGCGCTCAAGCAATGGGGCAACACCGCCTATGTGTTGGCTGCCGATTACAACTACGGCCAAATCACTTCAAAGTGGTTGACCCACTACATCACCAAAGGTGGTGGCAAGGTGTTGCAAACCAACTTTTTCCCCTTGGATGTGTCTGACTTTGGCTCCACCATTGCCAAGATCCAGCAAGAAAAGCCCAAGTTCGTGGTGGCCGCCTTGGTCGGTGGTGCGCACATGTCTTTCTTCCGTCAATGGTCGGCTTCGGGCATGAACAAAAGGATTCCCTTGTGTTCCACCACCTTTGGCGTGGGCAACGAGCATTTGGCGCTGTCGGCTGCCGAAGGCGATGGCATCTTGATCGCTGGCAACTACAGCCAGGAAAACGACAACCCGGCCAACAAAGACTTTCTGGCCAAATGGGCCAAGCGTTTTGGCAATACCCAACTGGTTCATGAAATTGCTGTGTCGCAGTACCAAGGCATCATGCTGTGGGCCGCTTGTGTCAAAAAGGCCGGCTCGTTGGACCGCGAGAAAATGCTGGCAGCCATCGAGTCAGGCATCAGCATCCAAGGCCCAGGCGGCACGGTCACCTTGGACCCCAAAACCCACCATGCGATTTTGGACATCAATGTGATGGAAGTGAAAAATCAAAAACTCACCATCAAACAACAATTCAAAGCGCGCCCACCCTCTGATACCTTGCAGTTTTGTGATTTGCAAAAAAATCCCAAAGACAACAAGCAATACGAAGTCAAAATTTAAACTTGAATTGCATCTTGGCCCTTGCGGGCCGAGATGTGCTCGTTTCAGAGAGTCGATATGGACTACGCCGCGGTTGTACTGTTAGAAATCATATACATGATTGCCTTTTTGGCGCTGATCAGCGCCGGGCTCGCGGTCGTTTTTGGCATGATGCGGGTGATCAACCTGGCCCACGGTGAGTTCATCATGATCGGCGGCTACACCACGATTGCCTGCGTCAAGGCGGGCTTCAATATTTACTTTGCCATGCTGGTGGTCTCGCCCTTGGTGGTGGGCATTTTGGGCTTGTTGGTTGAGCGCTTGGTGGTGCGGCACTTGTATGGCCGCATGATCGACACCATGCTGGCCACTTGGGGCTTGTCCTTGTTGATGGTCGGGGTGGTGACATTCATCTTCGGCAACACGGCGGTCAGTGTGCCTGCGCCCATTCCGGGCTATACCTTGGGACAGTTCCAAATGGGCGGTCACAACCTGTTCATCATTGGTATTGCCACGCTGTTGATCATTGGCATGTGGTTGGTGATGCGCTTCACGCGCTTGGGCTTGGTGGCACGCGGTGCCATGCAAAGTGCCGATGTCGCCTCTTCTTTGGGTTATGACCCCAAGCGTGTCTACATGTGGACATTCACTGTGGGTGCCGCTTTGTCTGGCTTGGCGGGTGGTGTCTTGGCCCCTTTGACCGGTTTGTTGCCTTCTTCGGGTGGTGCCTACATTGCCAAGGCTTTCATCACCGTCATCACGGGAGGGGCCGCGGTGATCACCGGCACCATCACCAGTTCAGCGATTTTTGGCACCATCAACCAAGCGGTGTCGTTTGGCTCGAGCCCTGTGATCGGTGAAATCGTGATGCTGGCATGTGCTGTTTTGCTCTTGCGCCTCATGCCCCAAGGCATCACAGGCCGGTTTTTCCGTAACGCGCCATGATCGGAGACGCTGCCAATTTCACCAGCGCGGGCCGCACTCACTGGGGGTGGATTTTTGCCATCTTCATTTTGCTGCTGCTGCTGCCCGCAGTGTTCGATACCAACACCCCCACCTTGTTGGGCATTTGGGCTTTGTTTGCCTTGTCGCTGGGTTTGATGTGGGGTTATGCAGGTATTTTGAGTTTTGGCCATGCGGCTTACTTTGGCCTGGGTGCCTACACCTATGCCATCACGTCCATGAATTTGGGTGAAAGCACGGTCGCTTGGATGCTGGCGATTGCCTTGCCTGCCTTTGTGGCGGCACTCGTGGGTGCCATGATGTTTTACGGGCGCATCAGCGATGTCTACATGGGTGTCATCACCTTGGTGTTTTCGCTGATCATGGCCAAATTCATGGGTGCCACCGCTGGCGATGCCTATGTCATTGGCAATACTCGTTTGGGTGGGTTCAACGGCATTCCCGCTTTCCCTGTCTTGAACGTTCCAGGGGACCCTTCGACGCCTATTTTTGGCACCGCGCTGTATTACGTGGTTTTGTGCTGTTTGTTGCTGTGTTATTTGGTCTCGCGTTGGGTGCTGTCCAGTGCTTTTGGTCGCGTCTTGCTGGGCATTCGTGAAAATGAAGCGCGCATCGAACTGCTGGGCTACAACGCACCTGCTTACAAGACCGCTGTTTTTTCTTTGTCTGCCGCCATGGCGGGCATGGCGGGGTGTCTGTTTGCCAGTTGGGCAGAAATCGTCACCCCGGCCTTGTTTGGTTTGGGCCAATCGGTCGAGGTCATCATTTGGGTGATCGCCGGGGGCATGGGCACGCTCATGGGACCCATCATTGGTGCGGTGTTGTTGGGCTCCATGAAACTGCTGCTCGGTGGGCAAACTTTCATCGACAACTCCTTGGTCATTGGCGCTATTTTGGTGTTGGTGGTGTTGTTGTTGCCCAAAGGTTTGTTGCCCAGTTTGATGGGGTGGCGCAAACAACACGGTCAAAGCAGTGTGAACCGTGCCCATACCAACAGTTTGCGCCGTCGCGGGGGAGAGCGCCGCACCCAACGCAGTGCCAGCGAGCAAGACAAAACCGGGCGCTGATCATGAGTGAAATGATTGTTGAAACCCGTGACCTGTCCATGCGCTTTGGCGGCGTGCTGGCCGTCAACCATGTGAATTTCAATTTGCGAGAGCGTGAATTGCGTTGCCTGATCGGCCCCAACGGCGCGGGTAAAAGCACATTTTTCAAATGCCTGACGGGCCAATACCGCATCAACCACAGCAATGGCCGCGTGCTGATCCGTGGCCAAGATGTCACCGGTTGGCGTCCGCATGAAATTGTGCAGTTGGGTGTGGGCATCAAAACCCAAGTGCCCTCGGTCATGAATGGCTTGACCGTGTGGGAAAACCTGTGGCTGTCTGCGCGGCGTGTGCACGGCAAAAAAGACGCCTCCACCGAAGTGGACCGGGTCATCAGCGAATTGGGATTGCAAAACCTGATGCGCCGCATGGTGGGTGAACTCGCACACGGTCAACGCCAGATTGTCGAGATCGGTTTGGTCTTGTGTCAACGCCCGCAATTGGTGCTGCTGGACGAACCCGCCGCGGGCATCACCGGCGCAGAGGCTGATCGCTTGGTTGAATTGATCCAGGGCATCAACCAGCAAGCCGCCGTGGTGGTGGTCGATCACGACATGAATTTTGTGCGCATGTTGGGCGGCACGGTCACCGTGCTGCACCAAGGCGCTGTGCTGATGGAGGGCGCCACCGATGTTGTGATGAACGACGCCAAGGTGCGCGAGGTCTATATAGGTAACCGGGCGAAATGAGCAAAGCTGTGTCAAACAACCCCATGCCTGATCCTTTTGAGCGCGCCGATGTTGTGCTGCAGGTGGCCGATTTGCGTGCCAGTTACGGCCGAGTGCCTGTGCTGCATGGCGTGAGTTTGCAAATTCACGAAGGCGAGGCCCTGGGCATTGTTGGCCACAATGGCATGGGCAAAACCACTTTGCTCAAAGTCATCATGGGGCTGATGCCCTCCACCGGCGGGCGCATTGAACTCGACGGCGCCGAAGCCACCGGTTCACCCGCACACCAACGCTCGCAAATGGGCATAGGTTACGTGCCCCAAGGCCGTGGCATTTTGCCTGGCCTCTCGGCTTTGGAAAACTTGCGCATGGCCTGGCGCAAAGACATCGGCGAGACAGAAGAGCAAGCTGTGGAGCGCGTGGTGGACCAGTTTCCTCGTTTGCGTGTGTTGCTGGACCGCAAGGGCGGCTCTTTGTCCGGTGGCGAGCAACAAATTTTGGCGCTGGCCAGGGCCTTGGTGCCCAAACCTTGGTTGTTGCTGCTCGATGAGCCCAGTGAGGGCATACAACCGTCGATCGTGCAAGAGATTGGTGCCACCTTGGCCCGGCTGCGCGACGAGGTCGGCCTGGCCTTGATCATCGTGGAGCAAAATTTGGACTTGGTGCTCGATGTCGCGCACCGCGTGGTGGTGTTTGAGCGCGGCACCATCATCAAAGAATTGCAGGCGCACGAATTGCGCGGCGGTGGCTTGAGCGAACTGCTGGGCATGGGTTCTGCGCGCATGACACACAGCCCCCACGCTGCCTCGGTCAAACTCGCCAGCCATGCGGCACAGCCCAAACCACAGCACTCGGCACCCGCCAGTCCTGTCGGGTCCGGCGCACATTCCATTTCACATTCCAGCTCACATTCCAGTGCACATGCCAGCTCAGAGCCGACCTACACAGCGTCACGCGCACCTGGCAAGTCCACCTCACCCACCCAGCGGTCGAATTCAACCGCCGTCGATTCAATGGCCAACGGCCCCGGGGCAATCATGTCAACTGTCAAACGTCCAACTGTCGATCAGATGCACGCCATCGTCGAGTCACTGCACATGAACATGTCGTCGCGTGAAGTGGCCGAGTACCTGGAGATCATGGAGGGGACGTTCCAGTCTTATGACCGGCTCACGCAGTTGCCCGACAACTTGCCACCGGTGCGCTACCCCAGAACGCCGGGCATCAAACCCAGCCCGGCGGACAACCCCTTGAATGGCTGGGCGGTCAAAAGTGAGGTGCGGGGTGCCGCGCACGGGCCGCTTGCGGGCAAACGCGTGGTGCTCAAGGACAACGTCTGCCTGGCCGGTGTGCCCATGATGAACGGCTCCTCTTCGCTCGAAGGCTATGTGCCCGATGTGGATGCGACCTTGGTGACGCGAATTCTGGATGCAGGCGGCACCATCGCGGGCAAAGCCCATTGCGAGTATTTCTGTTTGTCCGGTGGCAGCCACACCTGCGCCGCTGGCCCGGTGCACAACCCTTACCGTTACGGCTACTCCGCAGGGGGCTCCTCTTCGGGCTCGGCCGCCTTGGTAGGTGCCGGTGACATTGAAATGGCCATTGGGGGCGACCAAGGCGGCTCGATCCGCATGCCCGCGTCGTGGTGCGGTATTTACGGCATGAAGCCCACGCATGGTTTGGTGCCTTACACAGGCGTCATGCCCATCGAAGCGACGATTGACCATGCAGGCCCCATGACCGCGACGGTGGCCGACAACGCCTTGTTGCTCGAGGTGATTGCGGGTGCCGATGGTTTGGACCCGCGTCAATACAGCCCCAGAGTCGACCGCTACACCGCAGCTTTGGGCCGGGGCGTGTCGGGCTTGCGCATTGGTGTGATGCTCGAGGGTTTTAACCGCGCCGACAGCGAATCCGATGTGGACCAAAAAGTGCGCCAAGCGGCCGATCGTTTGCGTGCCATGGGTGCGATCATAGAAGACGTCTCTGTGCCCATGCACATGGACGGCCCGGCGATTTGGACCGCGATTGCACTGGAAGGCCTGCAAGCCCAAATGATGAATGGCAATGGCATGGGTTTCAACTGGAAGGGTCTGTACACCACCAGTTTGCTCGATGCGCATGCCGCTTGGCGCGCGCGCGCTGACCAACTCTCGCCATCGCTCAAAGTGTCCATGATGGCCGGTGAGTATTTCACCAAAAACTACCGTGGCCATTTTTATGCCAAGGCGCAGAACCTGAGCCGGGTCTTGGCCAAGGCCTATGACACGGCGCTGTCACGGTTTGATTTGTTGTTGTTGCCCACCTTGCCCATGAAGGCCACACCGCTGCCGCCAGCCAATGCCCCCCTGAAGCTGTATGTGCAGCGGGCTTTGGAAATGTTGGGCAACACCTGTCCGATGGATGTCACCGGCCACCCCGCCATGAGCATTCCGTGCGGCATGTCCAACGGCCTGCCGATTGGCATGCAGTTGGTCGCCAAGCATTGGGATGAGTCCACCATTTACCGCGCTGCCCATGCGTTTGAGCAGGCCGGTGATTGGCGCAATTTCTGAATTCACAGCCGCGCTTTTGGCTGCAGGAAACAGGCTAACGTGTCCCACAATCCATTTTTGTCCGACTGGGTCAAAGGCGGTGCCCTTGCTGAACTGAGTCCGCCGGGTTCGCTGTCGTTTGTGGCGGGTTCGACCGATTCGTCCTTGCACTTCATCACCATCTCCCAGTTGCTCGATCGCACGGTGGCCCGGCATGGCTCGCGCGATGCGGCGGTGTTTGTCGCGCAAAACCAGCGTTTGAGTTGGTACGACTTGCAGCAACAAGCGGACCAGATGGCCTCTGCCATGTTGGCCATGGGCATACGCCGGGGCAACCGTGTGGGCATTTGGTCGCCCAACCGCTTGGAATGGTTGCTCACCCAGTTTGCAACCGCCCGCATTGGCGCGGTTTTGGTCAACATCAACCCTGCTTACAAAAGCAGTGAGCTCGAATACGCCTTGAACAAAGTGCGTTGCCGCATGTTGGTCATGGCGCGTGGTTTCAAAACCAGCAATTACCTCGAGACCTTGCGGCACTTGGCCCCCGAGATCGACCGCCCTGGCACCGCAGGTGATTTGACCTCTTTGCGTTTGCCGCACCTCAAGCAGGTCATTGTGTTGGACGATTTGTCGCTTGCGCCCCATCAGGCCGCGCAGTTGCCCGTGCCTGTTCGTGCTTTGCGTTTCAAAGATTTTTTGCAGCAATCGGGCCCTGCACAACACGCCAGGCTGAAAGATTTGTCCGCCTCACTCGACCCGGACGACGCCATCAACATCCAATTCACCAGTGGCACCACGGGCCAGCCCAAAGGGGCGACCTTGTCGCATTTCAATGTGGTCAACAACGCCCGCTTCGCCGCCAAATCGATGGCCTTGACGCATGAAGACCGCTTGTGCATCCCGGTGCCGCTTTACCATTGTTTCGGCATGGTCTTGGGGGTCTTGGCCGCCACGGCGGTGGGGGCCGCCATGGTGTTCCCCGGCGAGGGCTTTGATGCCGAGACCACTTTGCGCGCGGTCTCCAAGCAGCGCTGCACCGCCTTGCATGGCGTGCCCACCATGTTTGTCTCGATGTTGGCCGAGCCCTTGGTACACCAACTCGACCTGAGTTCATTGCGCACCGGCATCATGGCGGGAGCGCCTTGTCCGGTGGAGACCATGCAAGCGGTGATGCGCACCATGCACATGCAGCAAATCACCATCGCTTATGGCATGACCGAAACCTCGCCCGTGTCGTTTCAATCGCATGTGTCCGACCCGGTGGAACGCAGGGTCGCCACCGTGGGCCGGATTCAACCGCATGTGCAGGCCAAGGTGGTGGATGAAAACGGCCGCATGGTGCCGGTGGGCACCGCCGGTGAGTTGTGTGTGCGCGGTTATTTGGTGATGCGCTCTTACTGGGAAGACCTGCCGCAAACCCAAGCGGCCATTGACGATGCCGGCTGGATGCACACCGGCGATTTGGCGACTCTTGATGCCCAAGGCTATTGCAACATCGTGGGCCGCGTCAAAGACATGCTCATTCGCGGTGGCGAAAACGTGTTCCCACGCGAGATTGAGCATTTCTTGATGCAACACCCCAAGGTGCAAGATGTGCAGGTGTTCGGCGTGCCCGATGCCAAGTACGGCGAAGAAATCGCCGCCTGGGTGATTTTGAAACCCGGTCAAAGCGCAGAACCCAACGAGTTCATGGATTTTTGCCGGGCCAGTCTGGCGCATTTCAAAACCCCACGGTATGTGCGATTGGTGCGCGAGTTCCCATTGACCGCCACCGGCAAGCCGCAAAAGTTCCAGATGCGCCAACACATGGTGCAAGAGCTTGGCTTGCATGCCCCGCCCACCGCCTGAACCGCCCTTTTGAAAATCAGCCCGTGACAGACGACCAAATTGCTTTTCTGGACGCCCATGCGCTGGCGGGCTTGTTGCACGCCAAAAAACTCTCGCCGGTGGAACTCACGCAGATGATGCTCCAGCGCATCGAGCGCGTGGACAAACGCTTGCTGTCGTATGCGACCGTTTCGCCCGAAGTTGCCTTGTCCCAGGCCCGAGAGGCCGAAGCCCAGATCATGCGGCGGCAGATCCTCAGCCCCTTGCAGGGGGTGCCGATCGCCTTGAAAGACCTGTGCTACACCCAAAACATGGCCACGGCAGCCGGCATGCCGATGATGCGCGACTTTGTACCCGCGTACGACGGCACCGTGGTCAAGCGCTTGCGCCAAGCGGGCACCGTGTTGCTGGGCAAATTGACCATGACCGAGGCGGCATTTGCAGACCACCACCCCGATGTGCCGCCGCCCATCAACCCTTGGCATGCAGACCATTGGTCGGGTGCATCGTCCAGTGGTTCGGGCGTGGCGGTGGCTGCAGGCCTGTGTTTTGCCGCCATCGGGACCGACACGGGAGGGTCTATCCGTTTCCCCTCAGCGGCCAATGGTGTCACCGGCCTCAAACCCACATGGGCGCGGGTGCCTGTGCATGGCGCATTTGAACTGGCCGCATCACTCGACCACATCGGCCCGATGGCGCGCTCCGCCCTGGATTGTGGCCACATGCTGGGTTTGATCGCGGGCGCCGACCCAGATGACCCGGTCGCTTTGCATGCGCCGGTGCCCGATTACGTGTGCGGTGATTTGACCAGCCTGCGGGGTCTGCGCATCGGCTTTGACGAAGCCTATTGCGCAGGCCTGGATGCAGACATGCAGGCGGCTGTGCAGTCCGCTTACCAAGTCTTGCGGTCTTTGGGGGCCGACATGCGCGCTGTGCGCTTTCCGGACGTGTCGGATGCCGTGGCCGATTGGGGCACCGCCTGCGCCGTGGAAACCGCTGTGGCGCACGAGGCTTGGCACCCCAAAAACAAGCACCTGTATGGCCCTGGCTTGGGTGGATTGATTGAGTTTGGCCGTTCGGTGCCTGCGGTGGAGATGCAAAAAATCTGGCTGCGTCGGCGTGCCTTCACGGGGGCGGTGCGTGGGTTTTTTCAGGACTGCGATCTGCTGCTGATTCCCGCTCAGCCCATGGCCTCGCCCACCCACCAAGACATGACGGTGATTGGCACCGTGCCCTCTGAGTTGGCGCGCTTGATCAAGTTCACGGCGCCGTTTGACATGAGCGGCAACCCCAGCATCACCTTGCCTGCGGGCTTCACGGCCAAGTCAACGCCGGTGGCTGTGCAGCTGGTGTCTGCCCATTTGGATGAAGCCAGCTTGGTGCGTGCAGGCAGCGCGTTCCAGCGCGTGACCGATTGGCACAGCCGGGTGCCGCCCCGACTTTGATGCACTCACGTCGCTCAAGCACACCCCGCGCCGTCGGCACACAGACCCCTTTGCGCGATACGCACCCAGCCCTATGAACATCGTTTTGCCTTTTTTGAACCGCGCTCGCAGCCATCCAGATTTGGCGGCCGTGACTTGCTCTGGCCACAGCTTGCGTTATGCAGAACTGGCGCAGCGCAGCCAGGCCTTGGCTGGGGCCATGCTGCAGCAAATGGGTCTGGTGCCGGGTCAGCGGGTGATTCTTTGCATGGAAAACCGGGCTGCATTTTTTGAAACCCTGTTGGCCTGCTGGGTCGCCGGTCTGTGCCCCGTGCCTGTGAATGCCAAGTTGCACCCCAAGGAAGTGCGGCACATTGCACAAGACGCGGGGGCCAGTGCTTTGTTTTGCAGCGAAGGCTTGCACGAAGGCTTGCAGCAAACCCTGCTTGAGGGCTCGAACCACCTGCACTTGGTTGCTGTGGATGCGCCAGCCTACGCCCACATGCTGTGCCATGCGCCGATGCAAGCGGCGGCGTTTGACCCCGACGACACGGCCTGGATTTTTTACACCAGCGGCACCACCGGTGTGCCCAAGGGTGCCATGTTGTCGCACCGCAATCTGCTGCAAATGTGTTTGCAGTACGGCGCCGACATCGATGGTGTGCGCCCGGGCGACACCCATTTGCATGTCGCGCCGCTGTCCCATGGGTCGGGCATGTACAGCCTGCCGCATTTGTTCAATGGCGGGCATCAAGTGATTGAGCCTGCGTTCAATCCCGATGTCGTGTTCGAGGCCTTGCAACGCTATCCCCGTGTCACATTTTTCGCAGCCCCCACCATGCTGACCCGAATGTTGCGCGCCAGCCATGGGCGGGCCAATCCGGCGGGCAATTTGCACCTCATCACCTATGGCGGTGGGCCGATGTATGTGTCTGATTTGCTGCAGTGCTTGTCTCTTTTCGGGCCCCGCATGGTGCAAATCTATGGCCAAGGCGAAAGCCCCATGACCATCACCCGTTTGTCGCAGCAAGACCATGAGGGCGCACAAGACGCCGCGCACCTGGCGCGATTGGCCTCGTGTGGAACGGCACGCACCGGTGTGCAAGTGCGGGTGGTCGACGAAGCAGGGCGCGACCTGCCCTGCGGCGAGCCGGGCGAGGTCATCACCCGCAGTGACACCCGCATGCGGGGATACTGGAACAATGCCGTGGCCACGGCGGCGGCGATCCGTGATGGCTGGTTGTGGACGGGCGACATCGGCGCGCTCGATGAACGCGGTTACTTGACGCTGCTTGACCGTTCCAAAGACCTGATCATCCGTGGCGGCAGCAACATTTACCCCCGTGAAATCGAGGAAGTCTTGTTGCGTCATCCAGCGGTTGCCGAGGTGTCGGTGATTGGCGCTGCCAATGCAGACTTGGGCGAAGAGCCCGTGGCCTTTGTGGTGTGCAAACCCGGCGCATCGGTGGACCCCCAAACGCTCGATGCACTGTGCCTGGACCACCTGGCACGCTTCAAACGCCCACGCGAATACCACTTTGTCGCCGATTTGCCCAAAAACAATTACGGCAAAATTTTGAAAACCGCATTGCGACAGCAATTGAAACAAGGTGGCACATGATGCGTCCGGTGTATGTGGCGGGCACGGGTTCAACACGGTTTGGCAAACATGCGCAGACCCCCATCGAGGCCTTGGCCGTAGACGCTGGCGCGCAGGCCTTGGTGCAATCGGGCATCGACCGCCAACACATCGGTGCGGTCTATTTGGGCAATTTCATCAGTGGCCCGCTCAATGGCAAGGAAGTCTTGGCCGGTTTGGTGGCCGAGCAACTGGGTTTGAAGGGCATACCTTGCACCAAGGTCGAGGGCGCGTGTGCCTCTGGCGGCATTGCTTTCAGGCATGCCTGCTTGATGGTGGCCACAGGCGTTTGTGATGCCGTGTTGGTGGTGGGGGTCGAGACCATGACCCATGCCAGCACCAGCGAAATGACCACGGCGCTGAACTGCGCCATGGACAACGAATACGACGGCATCAGTGGCTTGACCTTTCCGGGTTTGTTTGGTCTGGCGTGGCGCTCGCATGCGCGCGAATACGGCACCACGCGCGAAGACATTGCGGCGGTGGTCATCAAAAACAAAGCCCATGGTTTGAAAAACCCGCTGGCCCAAATGGGGGCCGATTTGTCTTTAGAGCAAGTCTGTGCCTCCGCCATGATTGCCGACCCCCTGCAGTTGTTCGACTGCTGTCCGCCCAGCGACGGTGCGGCCGCAGTGGTGGTGTGCGCCAAGGACCTGCTGCACAGCCCGCAACACCCAGCGCGCATCCGGGTGATGGCCAGCGCGCAAACCAGCGGTTCGGCGCGGGTCGCGCAACACCCTGATTTGTGCACCTTTGACGCCACCGTGTTGGCCGCTCAGCAGGCCTACCAACAATCGGGGCTGCAGGCCCGCGACATCGATTTGGTAGAGCTGCACGATTGTTTTTCAATTGCCGAAATCATCGACAGCGAAGACCTCGGTTTGGTGCCGCGCGGCGAAGGCGGGCGTTGGGCCTCGCAAGGCCGCACCGGCCTGCAAGGCGACATCGCCATCAACCCCAGTGGCGGCTTGTTGGCCAAGGGGCATCCGGTGGGGGCCACCGGCGTGGGGCAAATTGTCGAAGTGGTGTTGCAGTTGCAAGGCGAACACAGCAACCAAGTCTTGGGGGCCGGCATTGGCATGACCCACAATTTGGGCGGCACCGGTGTCGCCTGCACGGTGCATATTTTGGGACGCGAAGCATGACCGCGCACACCCCATTGGCCGGCCTGACGGCCTACCAATGCCAGCACTGCCAAGCCCTGAGCCTGCGCGCACCGGTGGTGTGTGCAGCGTGTTTGGGGCGGCAGTTTGCGGCGGTGTCGGTGGCGACCACCGGCAGCTTGGCGAGTTGGACCACGGTACGCAAACCCCCGCTGCGTTTCAAAAGCGAAGGCGTCTACCACGTCGGCGTGTTTGATTTGGACAACGGCATGCGCGTGTCTGGGCGCTTGCTGCACCAAGCCACAGACCAAGCCGGTGACCGCGTGCACGCCGTCAGGTCTGCAGACCCTGCATCCGATGTTCCTGTTTTCAAAGTGAGCACACATGGCTGATATTTCTTGCGAAAAGCACGGTGGTGTGCGGTTGATCACCATCCACCGTCCCGACAAAATGAACTCCTTGGACTTTGCCGCCAACGATGCCTTGATCGACATCTGGCGCGCGTTTGACCAAGACGACGACGCCCGCGTGGCGGTGATCACGGGCGAGGGCGAGCAGGCGTTTTGTGCGGGTGCCGATTTGAAAACCTACACCTTGCCGTTTGCACAATCGCCTGCGCCCGAGTTCCGACGCCAGTACACCAACGGACCGGGCTTTGGGGGCATCACCCGCAACCTGGACATTGACAAACCCATTTTGGCGGCGGTCAATGGTTTTGCCATATCGGGGGGCTTTGAGTTGGCGCTGGCCTGCGACCTGCGCTTTTGTTCACCCCATGCCGAGTTCGCCTTGCAAGACGCCAAATGGGGCTTTCACGCCTGTGACGGTGGCTTGATTCGCTTGCCGCAAATTGTGGGCATGGGGCATGCGATGGAGATGATCTTGTCGGGCGAACGCGTGGATGCCGAGCATGCCTTTCGCATTGGCCTGGTCAACCGCATTTACCCCCAGGCGGAACTGTTGTCCAAAACCATGGATTACGCCCAGATGCTGGCCACGCGCGCACCTTTGTCGCACCGCTTTGCCAAGGAAGTGGTTCGCCGATCCATGGGTATGCACATGTCAGAGGCCTTGCAATGGGAGTCGCGGTCGTTTCGCGATGTGGCTTTTTCCGAAGACCTGCAAGAAGGCCTGGCCTCGTTCAAGGAGCGCAGACCCGCGACCTTCAAAGGCCGCTGAAACGCGCCGTGCGGGACTGCACCTGAACTGCAGCCATGTCAACCTGGACCCAAGGGGGCCAGGCGCTGCGAACCCAAGCTCATGCAGGCCGACGGGCCTGTGAGCGACGCAACTGGTCGGACAACAGCATTTCGGGTGTGATGCGGCCTGTGGGCGATTGGCCTGTTTGCGCGATCCAACACCACTCAAAACAGTACAGACGAGACGCGTCGCGGATGCGCAAGCCCACAAAGGCCAGCAGGCTCCACCAGTCGTAATCTGCGCCCTTCAGTTGTGCAAAAGTCTTGAGTACATGGGCATCGTCGCCAGGCACTTCAAACAAGTCCCAGCGTTCTGGCGACCATTCGCCTGACCTGATCTCGTGCAGGCCATGCGACGAGTTCGATTGGTACAAATGCCCATCGACCACCACGCCGCCATGCGAGTACTGGCTGACCAGACGCATCTTGATGATCCCACTGGTCAGGCGGTCGAGCCAAGTGGCGTTTGAAGGCGGGGTCTTTTTGAGGGCGAGCAGCATGGGTTCAAGAGTCTTGGGGCTAAGGTGAAGGGTCTCTTGGGCAGCGATTGCTTCAGTCCGGGATTTTGGTCCCCCAGCCAGCGCCGGGTCAAGATCCCCTTGGGTCTGAGTTCGCAGGGCTGCCGGAGAAACGCGAGAAAAAATTCCCCTGAATTAAAGCATGACAAAGTACGCCCATTTGATCAGCAAAAACCCACTGCCAAGTGCTTGCCGATTCAGGGCTGCTGCGCAGCGCCAGAGAGCCTTTTAGCCAGTTGGCGGCGCATGGCCTGGCTTTTTTGGGCCTGAACAGTTGATCGGGCGTGAGCCAAAAAACCAAACAGGCTTGCCCTTCAAAAGCCCACAAGAGGGTCAAGGGGCCTTTGAGTTGGCGTGGGCTGTGTTGCGCAGCGCCGCCTTCAGTTGCGGCAAAAGGCGTTGGGCTTCATGCTCGCCTGATAGCCTGGCCATGCGAAAAAAAGTGGGTGTGGGGCGGGTGGCGAAACCCATGTCCGGGTGGATCACAAAATCTGCGTGTTGCAATTCCTGATCGATGTGCGCGCGTCGGCGCGCTTCGCGCTCCAGGCGGACGGCTGATGTGCCCTCAGGGGCGCTGCCCGGGCGGGCGGTCACGTCGACCGCGATGACAAACTGGGCACCGGCTTGTCGAGCAGCGCGCACGGCGACGGGCAAGGACTCGTCGCCGTCTTCGTATTCCACGCCGTGAATGCCCACAGGCGAGAAAATGCTGTGAACGGCGCTGGAGGCGCGCACCGCCACCCCCACGTTGCCAGAGTTGAAAAATACTGGTTGTTTGTCTTGCAGGCGTGTGGCCACGGCAATGAATGGGCGGGGCATGTCCTCGATGTTGCTGTTGTTCAGGCCTGTGTTCACATAGTCCTGCAGGCGCTGGCCATGAATCCAGCCCCTGTCAGCCCACAAGGAAAAATCAAATACCGTGAGCGGGCCGCCGGTTTGGGACAAATCATCCAGAGCTTTGGCCAAGTAGCCATGGGCCCAAAAAGACCCCAGCAAAGCCCCTACGCTGGAGCCCACCACCAGGTCCACGCCAATGCCTGCGTCTTCCAGCACCCGCATCACGCCAATATGGGCATAACCCCGCGGCCCGCCGCTGCCAAGCACCAGCGCCACGCGCGGTGCGGGCGTGATCGCGGGCACCGCACGCATGGCCACAGGGCTGTTGGGTTGTGCGTGGTTGAACTGGGCGCAGGCCGTGACGGACAAAGCGGCCATGACCAAGGTGGCCCAAGCCCAGCGGCGGTGTGCTTCAATTTTCATGGCTGTCCTGGGGATTGACTTGGGGTGCAGGAGCCTGAGCGGGGCCGTGCGTCAAGGCGGTTTGGATCATGCCCATCAAGAATGGCTGAGCCATGGCGGGGACCTCGGGCGAGAACACCAGGTGTTGCATGACGTTGGCTTGCATGATGCTGGCCAAGCCGTGCAGGCTGGACCAAATGAACAGCGCTTGCAGCTCGGCTTGCGCCAACAGGGCGGGTGTGTCGCCAGCTTCGTCATGCGCGGTGCGCAGTTGCTGGTGCAGGTGCTGGCGCAACAGACCAAAGGCATGCACGGCATGGCGCACCAACTCGGGGTGGCTGGCGGGTTCTGGCCACGGTGTGCCAAACATGAGGCGGTATTCCAAGGGTTTTTGGGCGGCGTAGCGCATGTAGGCCTCGCCCATGCCGCGCAGTGCATCGCAGTCATGGTGCTGGGCACCTTGGTCCAGGCAGTCTGCGAAATCCTCGAAACAACGCTGCATGATGGCGGCCAGCAAATGGTCGCGGCTGGGGTAATGGCGGTAGGGCGCTTGGTGCGACACGCCCAGCTTGCGCGCCACATCGCGCAGGCTCAGGCCTTCTACGCCGTGCTCGGCAATCACCTCTCTGGCCGCTTGTATGCAGGCTTCTTTCAGGTCCAGTTCGTGAATGGTTTTGACCATGTGGCTTTTGACTTGGGTTGATGTTGACAGTGTCTACAGTTTAAGTGACACTTGTAGACGGTGTCAACTTTTGGGGTGATCATGTCGTTTTTCAATGCGGTGCAGGGATTGGCCGATTCGGTCTTGGGCTGGCACGGACTGAGTGCCGCGCAAAAAACCTTGTGCGTTTATGGCTTGCTGATGGCGGCGGTGTTGTTGCCCACTTATGCGCTGTCTTGGTTCGATGTGCGCACACTGCGCGAGGTGGGCATTTGGGCCAAGCCCATGAAGTTCATGGCGGGCACGGCGCTGTTTGCCTTGACCACCGTCTGCTTGAGCTTGCTGGTGCCGGGTGAGGTAGGTCACGAACAAAGCTTTCAGTGGATCGCTGCTTTGATCATCGTCACCTCTTTGTTTGAGGTGGCCTACATCTCTTACCAAGCGGCGATGGGAGAGGCTTCGCACTACAACACGGCCGACCCTGTGCGGGCGATGCTGTTTGGCCTGATGGCGCTTGCAGCGGTGGGCTTGGTGGCTTCACAAGCCTGGCTGGCGTGGGTCATTTGGAAAGCTTTGGGGACAGCGGTGCTCACGCCCACTGTCTTGGCGGTGCTTATGGGTCTGGCCCTGACTTTTGTGTTGTCCACCGTGAGTGGCTTCATGTTGGGGGCAAAGCAGCCACCTGCTGGCGTGGGCTGGCCGGTGGTGGGATGGCACACCTGGCAAGACTTGCGCCCCGCGCATTTTTTGGCCGTGCATGCTCAGCAATTCATCCCATTGGCCGGCATCTTGGCTGAACGGGTGGCAGGTCAGGCTGCCATGCCTGGTGTGATCGCTTTCACCAGCGCATACATCGCGGCTTGGTTGGCCTTGAGCTGGATGGGCATGGCAGCTTGAGTCAGCGGGCCTGCTGGGCGCTCACTTCGGCGCCAAGCGAATCGCGCCGTCCAGCCGGATCACCTCGCCATTGAGCATGTCGTTTTCGATGATGTGCTTGGCCAGTTTGGCGTAGTCCTGCGGGGTGCCCAAGCGGCTGGGGAAGGGCACGCCGGCGGCCAGGGCGTCTTGCACATCTTGGGGCATGCCAAACAGCATGGGGGTGCCGAATATGCCGGGGGCAATCGTCATGTTGCGGATGCCGTTGCGCGAGAGGTCGCGGGCAATGGGCAAGGTCATGCCCACCACGCCGCCTTTGGATGCGGCATAAGCGGCTTGGCCAATTTGGCCGTCGTAAGCCGCCACGCTGGCCGTGCTGATCAGCACGCCGCGCTCGCCCGTGGCTTCGGGCTCGTTTTGGCACATGGCTTCTGAGGCCAAGCGGATCATGTTGAAGGTGCCGACCAGGTTGACCATGATGGTCTTGGTGTAGAGGGCCAGGTTGTGCGCGCCGTTCTTGCCCACGGTTTTTTCAGCCGTGGCGATGCCCGCGCAGTTGACCAAACCGACCAGTTTGCCCATGGACACGGCCTGTGCCACCACGGCTTGGCCGTCGGCTTCGCTGCTGACATCGCATTTCACGAATGCGCCGCCCAGTTCTTTGGCAATCGCTTCGCCTTTTTCAGCCTGCATGTCGGCGATCACCACTTTGCCACCGTTGGCCGCCAGCATGCGCGCTGTGCCTTCGCCCAGGCCCGATGCGCCTCCGGTGACGATGAAAACCTTGCCTTGAATGTCCATGTTTTGCTCCTGAATGTGATTGACGTTACGTCAACGTCAATTATGCCTTTGACACCGACCACAGTCCGATCCGAGGCGTTGGGGCGCGCAGAAGCCCCCAAACACATTGGGTTGCGTCATTGCGAGCGAAGCGCGGCAATCCATGGATCGCTTCATGTCCCGCGATGACGGGAAAAAGGGTGTGGTGACTTTGGTGCGTCATTGCGAGCGAAGCGCGGCAATCCATGGATCGCTTCGTGCCTCGTGATGACAGGGATACGGTGGATCGCTTCGTGTCCCGCGATGACGGGAAAAAGGGTGTGTTGACTTGGGTGCGTCATTGCGAGCGAAGCGCGGCAATCCATGGATCGCTTCGTGCCTCGCGATGACAGGGATACGGTGGATCGCTTCGTGTCCCGCGATG
>NZ_JBIKIL010000214.1:0-2748 GCF_044361645.1 Limnohabitans sp.
ATGATCGTGGACAAATACCGGAGCCAAGAAAGACACCCAGTTGCGCTTTGCTCCAGCGGGACTGCGAACGAGGAAGTCAGGATTGAGATTGAGCCTGCAATACAAAAGGCAAAAACCGGGGCAGCGCTGAGCAGCTGTGAGCAGTTGAGTGCAACTTAAACTGCCATCAAGTCTGTCCTGACTTTGGGGTCCACTTCAGTTTTGGCGCTGACTTGTTTGAGCGCTCCAGCAGCACACGCCCACCCGCACCTCCGATTGGCCTACCAACTGCTGCCGGTGTTCACCCAAGACCAGCTCAGCGCTGTGCGCGTCAGTTGGCAAATGGACCCGATGAACAGCAGTTTGGTGCGTGACAACATCGACCTGAACCAAAACGGGCAACTGGACCCAGATGAATTGGCCGCCTTTGCCCAAACCAACCAAGATTTGATGGCGGGCTTCCAGTACTTCTTGACCATCGAGGGCGACGGTCCTGAGCCAGCGCCCTTGGCGTTTGATGTGCAGGGCTTTTCAGCCCGGGACGCAGGGCGTGGCTTTCAGGGCGGTATTTACCTGGAGTTCACCGCGGTGCTGAAACACACAGCCCCGTTGCGCAGCTTGCACCTGCAAATGCAAGACCCCACCTGGTTCATTGGCTTTGAGCCACGTTTGGGCCAAGTTTTGGCCTCGGCCTCCGATTGCGACGCCTCCTTCACGCGTGAAAAACGCCTTACACCCACTCAAGGCGTGCAAGAGGTGCAGCGCATCCATGTTCAATGTGCGTCGGGCTCTGCGGCTCAGCCCAACACGCAGGTTTCACCACCGAAAGAGCCCATCCAAGGAGACAAAACATGAACTTCAACCGATTCGCCATTCCCCTCTTGGCCGGGGCCTGTTTGCTCACCGCCTTCACGGGCAAGGCATGGGCTTATGAAAGCTGCCACAAGTCCAAATGGGGACCCAACGACCAAATTGGCGCCCTCAACAACATCACCCAAGACAACATCTTGGCGGCGGCCAAATTGATCAAAAAAGGCAAGTCCATGCGCATGGGCATCGAGACCAATGCCAAAACACCAGCCTTCGCACCGCGCACTTATTCCGTCACCATTGTTCGGCCCGGTCAAGACTACGCTGGTCAAACCATGGGCAACACCAAAACCAATTACCACGACGATATCTTGAACACCTGGGTTGGCATTGGCACGCAGTTGGATGGCCTGGGCCACATTGGCATTGACAACACCTATTACAACTGCACCCCTGGGACCGAAGTCACCGGGCTTTCGGGTTTGAAAAAATTCGGCATCGAGACCGTGCCTGCCGTGGCCACCCGCGCCGTGCTGCTGGACATGACGGCCTTGATGGGCAAGGACATCATCCCCGAGGGCACAGCCTTCAACCAGCCCGAAATTGAGGCCGCCCTCAAGCGCCAAGGCAATATGAAGATCAACAAAGGCGACATCGTGATTTTCTACACCGGCTGGCACAAGCTGCTGGGTGTGGACGACAAGCGCAACGGCTCTGTCGAGCCGGGCTTGGGCGTGCAAGGTGCGCGCTATTTGGCCTCATTGGGGGTGGCCATGATCGGTTCAGACACTTGGGGCTTGGAGGTGATTCCGTTTGAAAACCCCGGCCAGGTCTTTCATGTGCACCAAATTTTATTGGCCGAGTTTGGCGTTTTCATCTTGGAAAACGTGGTGGCTGAGCAGGCCATCAAAGACAAGGTGTACGAGGGCATGATCACCGTGGCACCGCACCGCACCACGGGTTCTGTGCAGGCGATTGTGAACCCCACCTTCATTTACTGAACTGCTTTTTGACCCCCAGAAAAGGGTGCCCTCAGGTGCCCTTTTTTGTTGTGTGTGGCCGCGGACTTCACCGCCTTGCTCGTTTGGCGCTGTGCCACGAGTTTCTTTTGGGCCAGCATCTGCCCCGTGGACATGAAGCTCGCCTCGAAGTGGTGGCACCAGGGCTTGGGGTCGGCCTTGGGCTATTTGGTGGGGGCCTTTAGTGTCGGGTTCGGCCAGTGCGCACGACCGGCTTGCCTTGGCCCGGCATCATGCTGGGAGTTAGGGCCTTGGCCACGCTGGGCGACTTGCTTGGCTTGGGTTTGCAAGGGGTGCAGCATGCACCTGCGCGGGTCATCACCATGCAGTGGCCTGAACTGGCCAAGCAGCAGACCGAAGCGCGCGTGCGAAGTTCGGTTTTGGGCTTTTTTTGGCCGGGGCCTGCTCGAAGGCTTCGAGGCCCAGAAGATGCTGAGGTACAAGCACAGTGGGTTTTCGGTAGACACCAGCGTGTGCACAGCAGCACAAGACAGCGCAGGCCTGGAGCGCCTGCTGCGCTGCTGCGCTGCTGCGCTGCTGCGCACGGCCCCCGTTTGCGAAGGAGCGGCTGCGCAAAGCGGGCCGTGAGCTCATCTAGCGCTGCGCCAAGCAGCACAGCGAACAGCGCGAACGGCGCGAACGGCGCGAACGGCGCGAACGGCGCGAACGGCGCGAACGGCGCGACCGACACAACGCCAAGCGAGGTATTCGGGCCGACGAGCTGCACCTCACGCCAATGGCGCTGATCGCGCGCCTTGCCGCGCTGGTGCCGCCACCGCATGCGCACCGCGGCCGGTACTGCGGCGTGCTGGTGTTCAATTCACCCTAGATCCGGCAGTTATTCTGTCATCGTGAGCTGACTTGGTGGATACCAAGGCGGCAGGGGGCGGGTGATTCTCTGCACCACGTAGTCCAAGAACGTCTTCCATCGATCCGCCTG
>NZ_JBIKIL010000029.1:0-32553 GCF_044361645.1 Limnohabitans sp.
CGCCACCGGCATAGAAGAGCACGACAACTACGCGGTGGACTTCATCGAGGCCACGCGCTGGATCAAGCAAAACCTGCCGGGTGCCAAGGTGTCGGGCGGCGTGTCCAACGTGTCCTTCAGCTTCCGTGGCAACGACCCGGTGCGCGAAGCCATCCACACCGTCTTCTTGTACCACGCGATTCAAGCGGGCATGGACATGGGCATTGTCAACGCCGGCATGGTGGGCGTGTACGACGACCTCGAGCCGGTGCTGCGCGAGCGCGTGGAAGACGTGGTGCTGAACAGGACGCCCGTCTACAAGCCGGGCGAGTCGCCGCTGACAGCGGGCGAGCGCCTGATCGAAGTGGCCGACAGCGCCAAAGGCGCGGCCAAAGACGAGAGCACCAAACTGGCTTGGCGCGGCACGCCCGATGCACCCGTGGGCGTGGCGCAGCGCCTGAGTCATTCGCTGGTGCACGGCATCACCGACTTCATTAGCGACGACACCGAAGAGGCTTACCAAGAGATTTTGGCCAAGGGCGGTCGCCCGCTGCACGTGATCGAAGGCCCGCTGATGGACGGCATGAACGTGGTGGGCGATTTGTTCGGCCAAGGCAAGATGTTCTTGCCGCAGGTGGTCAAAAGCGCCCGCGTGATGAAGCAAGCCGTGGCGCATTTGTTGCCCTACATCGAGGCCGAAAAACTCGCGCAAGAAGCGGCGGGCCAAGACGTCAAAGCCAAGGGCAAGATCGTGATCGCCACCGTCAAGGGCGACGTGCACGACATTGGCAAAAACATCGTCACCGTGGTCTTGCAGTGCAACAACTTTGAAGTGGTCAACATGGGTGTGATGGTGCCTTGCCACGAAATTTTGGCCAAAGCCAAGGCCGAGAACGCCGACATCATTGGCCTGTCTGGCCTGATCACGCCGAGCTTGGAAGAGATGCAGTACGTGGCGGGCGAGATGGAAAAAGACACGTACTTTCGCGACCGCCAAATGCCGCTGTTGATTGGTGGCGCGACCTGCAGCCGCGTGCACACCGCCGTCAAAATCGCGCCCCACTACAGTGGCCCGGTGGTCTACGTGCCCGATGCCTCGCGCAGCGTGAGCGTGGCGCAGGGCCTGTTGTCCGAGCAAGCGGCCAATTACATCGCCGAGCTCAACGCCGACTACACCAAGGTGCGCGAGCAGCACGCCAACAAAAAACAAACCCCCATGTGGACGCTGGCGCAGGCCCGCGCCAACAAGATGCCGATCGACTGGACCCAAGGCGTGCCCACTCCCCCGAAGTTCATTGGTCGGCGTGTGTTCAAGAACTACGACCTGGCCGAGATCGCGCAGTACATCGACTGGGGCCCCTTCTTTCAGACCTGGGATTTGGCCGGGCCTTTCCCCGCCATCTTGGATGACGAGGTGGTGGGCGAGCAAGCCCGCAAGGTGTATGCCGATGGCCAGGCGATGCTGAAAAAAATCGTCGAAGGCCGCTGGGTCACGGCCAATGCCGTGCTGGGCCTGTACCCTGCCAACAGCGTCAATGACGACGACATCGCGCTCTACACCGACGCTTCTCGTCAGCAAGTGGCCATGACCTGGCGCGGCTTGCGCCAACAAACCGAGAAACAAGCCATTCAAGGTGTGATGCGCCCCAGCCGTTGTTTGGCCGACTTCGTCGCGCCCCAAGGCGCAGCGCCAGACCATGTGGGCCTGTTCGCTGTCACCGCAGGCATCGGCGCCGACAAACGAGCTGAGGCTTTTGAGGCCGCGCACGACGACTACAGCGCCATCCTGCTCAAGTCATTGGCCGACCGCTTGGCTGAAGCGCTGGCCGAGTGTTTGCACCGCAAAGTGCGCACCGATTTGTGGGGCTACGCGGCGGGCGAGGCGCTCAGCAGCCAAGACCTGATCGCCGAAAAGTACCAAGGCATCCGCCCCGCGCCCGGCTACCCGGCCTGCCCTGACCACAGCGCCAAACAGGCCATGTTCGAGTTGCTGCAATGCCAAGACATTGGCATGGGCCTGACCGAAAGCCTGGCCATGACCCCTGCGGCCAGCGTGTGTGGTTTTTACCTGGCCCACCCCGAGGCGCAGTACTTCAGCGTGGGCAAAGTGGGCGAGGACCAGGTGCAAGACCTGGCCCGGCGCAGCAAGGTCGAGGTGAAAGACCTGCAGCGTTTGCTGGCCCCCAACCTATGAAAATGCAGGTCAACTTTTTAAACTGATCTGGTCGATAGACTGGCCCCGCTGCCCACGGGGCAAGTTTTTTCAAAACAAAATTCGCTGCTTCAACTTTTGCTGAAGTCAAACAGCCCTTTACTCCGCTCAGGAGTCGTTAAAGCAAAACCTGTGGGGCCCAAGGTCAGAAAATACTGGCGCACCATCTGTATGAAGGTTTTGACAAACTGAGGTTTGGATGCGCCGTAGATGTCGGCCACCACCAAGTGGGGCGCAGGAAAGTCATCTGTCAACGGTCTCCTGACCAAATGAGGCCCATCGGCCATGGCATGGTTTGTGGGGCGCATATTGAGGATGGACACCCCAAAACCAGCTGCAACGGCTGAGCGCACGGTTTCGTAAGAACGTGTCGTCAGGCTGATTTTTGGCCGATCCGCCAACACCTCAAAAAGGGTCATCAAATAGGTGGAGGTTTGCGGTAGATCAAGCAAAACCAAAGGGTATTTGGCCAAATCCGCGATGGAAATTTGAGCCTGTTGAGCAAGTGGATTGTTGGCAGACAAAATGGCATGTGGCGGCACTTTGCAGATGGGTGTGTGGGCATCGCTGCCAAAGCTGGTGCCGATGTTGTAGGTGACGACCATGTCCACTGTCCCCGTGTTCAACCAATCGTGCAACTGGTTTTGATCACCTTCAAACAATTGGATGCTGATTTGGCCCACAGCATCTGAATATTGCTTGAGCAACTCGGCCAGAAACAGCGAGCCAAACGGCTGAAAGCATCCGATGCGCAGACTCTGAGGCGCCCCCTTGGACAAGCCGTTGACCATCCGGCCAAACTCCATATTCGCTTCCAGGAAAACGCGTGCAGCCAGCACAAAGCGCTCACCTGCGGGGGTCATTTGCACACCACGCGCGGGCCGCCGATCAAAGATGGCGGCGCCGAGTTCGTCCTCTGCCAAGGTGATAGCTGCAAAAACAGACGACTGCGATATGTGCAGGCTTGAACAAGCGGCCCGGATGCTGCCGAGCCTGGCGACCTCGCACACGTAACGAATTTGTCGAAGAGACAGTTTCAATTCAATGGCCTCCCCACAGCTGATACATAAAATAAATCTAATAGTAATAAACAATGCATTTTACACAGCAATAAAGGTACTTCACTATGCAGTTAAGAGGAATTAATCCTCATAAAAGTCAGAGACAACACGATGAGCTTCAAGACCTTTCAAGTCCCCCTGTCCAGTGCGCCAGAGCTTTGCAAACTGGGTGCAGCCGAACTGATTGCGCAGTTCCGTTCAGGCGCACTTTCTCCGGTTGAGGTGACCCAATCCGTTTTACAACACGCCCAAGAGGTGCAGGCCCGCTTCAATGCGTTTACCTTGATTGATCATCAAGGTGCCTTGGATTTGGCCAAGGCCTCAGAAAAGCGATGGGGTCAAGGTGCCCCTTTGTCTCCCATTGATGGTGTGCCCACCACGATCAAAGATTTGATCTGGTTCAAAGACCGAACCATCCGGTATGGCAGTCTGACCTCGGCATCTGAGCCTTGCGCTGATGACGCACCCTGCGTGCGCAATCTGCGTGCGAATGGCGCGGTTTTTGTAGGGGTCACCACCTCACCAGAAATGGGCTGGAAGGCGGTCACAGACAGCAAAGCCTTTGGAATCACCCGTAACCCTTGGCATCCAGAGATGACTGCCGGCGGCTCATCGGGTGGTGCGGCAGTAGCAGCCGCTACCGGTGCGGGGGTGTTGCATGTGGGCACCGATGGTGGCGGCTCAATCCGCATCCCCGCTTCTTTTTGCGGCATCGTTGGACACAAACCCACATTCGGTGTGGTGCCGGCTTATCCCTCCAGCGCATTTGGCACCGTGGCGCATGTGGGGCCCATGGCCAGAAAAGTCGAAGATGTGGCCACCATGTTGAGCGCCATGTCCGGGCGAGACTTGCGGGATTGGACGCAGGCTTACCAAACAGTGGGCGATTTTCAATTAAAGGACGCTCAACTGGCCAAAGTGCGCATTGGATTTTGGTCTACACCGCCTGGCGGCCATCTGGACCCGGATGTGTCCTTGGCCATGAATTTGGCAATAGACCGCTTGCGATCCGCAGGCGCCAGCATAGAGCCCATTTCCTTGCCCGAGGAGGATGTGCATGCGGTCTTTCAGGCGCATTGGTTTGCAGGTGCGGCCAACCGCTTGAGCCCTATTGCGTCAGCGCATTATTCCGATATGGATGAGGGGCTGGTTCATGTTTCACAAAGCGGGGCGCGCATGTCGGCCCCTGAATTGGTGGCTTATCAAGTGCGCCGCGCCAACTTCGGTGCCGCCATGGACCGTATGTTGTCCCAGTTGGATGTTGTTATCTCGCCAGCTGTGGCGGTACTGCCATTCCAGGCCGGTTTGGAAGTGCCCAGTGGCAGTGGTTTAGAGCGGTGGACGCAGTGGGCTGGGTTCAGCTATCCCTTGAACCTCAGTCAACAACCCGCTTGTGTCATCCCTTGCGCAAGCAAGCGACTGGATTCCGGGAGCCTCCTGCCCATTGGCTTGCAAATCATTGGCGCACGCGGCGCCGACGCCCAGGTTCTGTCCATCGCTCGAGCCATTGAGCGCATGGACCTTGAACACATTTTTGTTTGATCAATCAATTAAAGGAGACAACATGGTCAATAGACGATCGGTATTGGGTTCAACACTCGCAGCAGGGACCGTGGGCGCTGGCCTGCTGGCCAGCCTTAACCAGTCTGCCCATGCCCAACAAGGCAAAACAGTCACGGTTGGGTCTGCTTTGCCTATGTCAGGCTTTGCGGCTGCAGACGGCATTGAATTCAAGCGTGGCTTGGAAATGGCAGCTGAAGAGATCAATGCAGCAGGAGGTGTACTCGGGCAAATGCTTGAAATCAAAATCGAGGACACCAAAGAAATGGGTGCCGACATCGTGACCCAAGCGATGCAGCGATTGATTGATCGCCATAAAGCACCGGTGATCATCAATGGCTACAACCTCGGCACCAATATGGTTGAAATGGATGTGGCGGCTGACAACGATGTCATGTTCTTGCACTACAACACCGTGCTTTCACACGACAATAAATTCAACAGCAAGCCAGAGCGTTATTACAGTTGTTTTCAAGGTGATCCTGCAGAGTATTGGTATGGCGTGGGCGTGCTGAATTTTTTCAAGCAATTGACGGAATCCAAAAAATGGGCCCCCACCAATAAAAAACTGGCCATCATTGCGTCAGCTGGCGAATACCCGATCACGATTGCCAACGCCATCAAAACCAAAGCAGCTGAATACGGATGGGAAATCAGCTTATTTGAAACTGTGCCATTCCCCACAACGCAATGGGGTCCGACCCTGGCAAAGCTGCGTCAAAACCCGCCAGCTGCGATCGCGATTACCCACTTTTTGGCGCAAGACTTGGCCCAATTCATGTTGCAGTTTTCGCGGCAGCCGACAAAAAGCTTGATCTATATGCAATATGGGCCATCCTTGCCGCCTTTCCGTGAAATTGGTGGCGCATCCGTCAATGGGGTCATTTATTCGACCGTGGTGGGCTGTTTGCCCGATGCTTTTTCTGCCGCCTTTCGGGCCAACTACCGCAAGAAATATGGACCCAATGCGGCTTTCCTGACGGGCTCCCAAACCTATGACGGTTTGTGGCATTGGGCCTTGGCTGCGGCCATTGCCGGGGGGGCGAGTGAACCAGGCAACAAAAAAGGCATGCAGCGTGTCGCAGCTGCCATGCGCCGTCTCATTTACCGTGGTGTGAACGGCACTTGCCGCTATAACCCCGCCGGACAGTCGGCATATTGCTATCCCACGCAAACCAATGATCCATCACTGGGAATGCCACACCAGTTCCTTCAACATCAGGATTTCAAAACCGATGCCAGGCTGATTGGACCTGCGTTGTATGCGACCAATACCTTCGTCATGCCGCCATGGATCAAGTAAGCCAACATGTTGCAAGCACCTCGGTTCAGGGAGCCGAGGTGGTTTTCAGATGCGAAGGTGTGTCCAAGCATTTTGGCTCGCTGACTGCAGTGGACAACTTTTCAATCGAGGTCGCGGCGGGAAGTGTGCTGGGTATCGGTGGGCCCAATGGGGCCGGTAAAACCACCTTTTTCGACGTGGTCACCGGCGTCTCTGCGGCTTCATCGGGGCGGGTCTGGTTAGGCGAGCAAGACATCAGTGACTTGAGCGCGGATCGTATTTGCCAACTGGGTATCGCCAGAACATTTCAACTCAATGCGACGTTTGAAGGGATGACTGTGCGAGAAAATGTTCAAGTGGCGGCTTGCTATGGGCAAGCAAAAAGAGTGCTGCCACCCTGGAGGCTGGACCTTGCGACGCAGGCCAATGTCACGCAGTCATTGGAATTCGTGGGCCTGTCCCATAAAGCAAACCAAGTCGCAAGCAGCTTGACAGTGCTTGAGCGAAAGTTGCTGATGCTCGCTGGTGCCATGGCCACCCAGCCACGCGTGCTTTTTTTAGACGAACCGGTCGGTGGCTTGGCTGCCGATGAAATTGATCAAATCATGGGCTTGGTCAAACAGATCAAAGCCACAGGCGTGACCATTGTTTTGATCGAGCACGTGATGCGGTTTTTGCTTGAGCTTTCTGACACCGTCATCATCATGCACCACGGGGGCAAGCTGTTTGAAGGTTTGCCACAAGACGTCGCCAAGGATCCGACGGTAGTCGATACCTACTTGGGAGATGGCACCAGCCAGCGTTTAAATCAATATTTTCAAAGGCGTCAACATGCTTCGCCTTAAGCACGATGCTGCACTGGAACTTGATGGAGTCACTGCGGGTTATGGTGGCCTGACCATACTTCGCGATGTTTCCTTGCGCTTGCCTGCTGGACATTTGGTCACTGTCGTGGGGCCCAATGGCCATGGCAAATCGACCTTACTCAAAACCATCTCGGGTTTGACGCAGCAAGGCAGCGGTCGTATCAGGGTTGGAGAGAAGGATTTGACAGGGATGCCCGCTCACGCCATTGCCGGCTTGGGGGTCGCCCACATTCCGCAAGGCGATTTGCTATTCCCTGAAATGACGGTCGAAGAAAACCTGCTGATGGGTGCTTACTTGACCACTGAACAAGCGCAAATTGATCTGCGCTTTGAAGAGGTTTATCGCCTTTTTCCAAAATTAGCGAGCAGACGCGTTCAAACTGCATCTACGCTTTCAGGTGGCGAGCGACGCATGGTGGGTATCGCGCGCGGCCTGATGATGGGAACGCAATTGCTCCTCATCGACGAACCCTCTTTGGGCCTGGCGCCGTTGGTCATCGATCAAATATACGAAGCCATAGGCGCACTCAAATCTTCGGGGCGCAGTATTTTGCTTGTAGAGGAAAACCCCGCACGGGTGGCTGAGCTTTCCGATGAAATGCATTTGCTTGACGACGGACACATCGTTTGGTCAGGACCGCCCGATGAGTTGTTAAGGCGCGATGAATTGCTCGCAACTTATTTGGGGGGTTAGTCAGACATGATGGATATTTTCATATCGGTTGCGATTTCGGGTTTGACCTCAGGTGCGATGTATGCACTGGCAACTTTAGGTTTGTCCTTGGTTTGGGGGTCTATGGGCATGCTCAATATGGCACACGGCGCCATGTTGACCCTGGGCGGCTACGCGGCCTTTGCCGTCGTCGGACAGATGGGTTTGCCAGGCCCAATAGGCTTTTTGGCAGCGCTAGGCGCTGGTGCCTTGGTCGGTGCTGTTTTGTATGTGTTTGTAGTCAAGCCCTTGTTGCACACGCATGTCGCCAGTTTCGAAACGGCCGTACTCATGGCCACGGTGGGCTTGGGTACCGCGCTCGAAAATGGCCTCTTGTTGACCTTTGGTGGTCAACCACTGTCCCAACCCGTGAAATGGGACGGGATGCTTCAGATGGGCGAGCAAGGCGTGCCTTATCAAAGCGTGGTGGTGATTGTGGTCGCCTTGATGTTGATGGGCGTAACCGCCTATGTACTCAAGCATACCCGTGCCGGGCGCGCCATACGTGCCACAACACAAAACCGCGATGCGGCGCAGTTGCTGGGCATCCCAGTAGGACGTGTGTATCTCCAAGTACTGATGTTTTCCGGCGCCTTGGCAGGAATTTGTGGTTGCTTGGTCAGTTCCATCACCCAGTTGTCGCCGACTTTAGGTGCTGACCCGATGCTCAAAGCTTTCATCATGTGCGTGGTGGCCGGGTTGGGCAATTTGCCAGGCGCCGTATTGGCTGCGTTTGCACTGGCCTTCATAGAAGCCATGGTCCAGTATGTTTTTGGTGGCCGTTGGGGGTTTCCGGTGTTGTTAACGCTGGTCATCTTGGTACTGATCTGGCGTCCTACCGGCCTATTTGGCCGTGTACAGGTACGACGTTTGTAAATCGAGCACAAAGAGGCGCTATGACATCACCTGCCCAACTGGGTTCATCTTTGCGTGTGAATGCATCAATGACCCGAAATACGGACCTCAAGATTGCGGTTCTTTTGTCTTTTGTCTTGTTGGCATTGCCCCTGTTGATTGACAGTCGCTACATCATTGGGCAGGTCATCTTGGCCATGTTCTACGCCATCATCGCAACACAGTGGAATTTGTTGTTTGGTTTTGCGGGCATTTTTTCGCTGGCGCAAATGGCAATTTTTGCACTTGGTGGTTATGTCACGGCCATGCTGGCCAGTTACTTGGCATGGCCAATGCTGATGGCCATCGTAGCGGCGGCGCTTGGAACGGCGGCGATCTCGGTCCTGATCGGCTTGGCTTGTTTGCGACTGGCAGGGGTGTACGTTTCCTTGCTGACGCTGGCCATTGCACAAGCCATGTATGTGTTGATCGTGTCTGATACCGAATGCTTCACCATGGTGGGGAACCAGTGCAGGCAATTCACCGGTGGCGCAGTGGGTTTTGCTCGGTTCGGTGATCTGGGTATGCGCGAGCTGTTGGGGCGCCATTGGATATGGGGGAATTACGCCATTGTGGTGGCCCTTTTTGCACTGTGCAGCGGGTTTACCTATTTCATCATCCACAGCCCCATGGGCTTGGCTTTTAAAGCATTGCGTGACAACCCTGGCTACGCGGTGGCACGGGGTGTGAATCGCTTTCAATCTCAATTGCTGGTGTTTGCTTTTTCAGCTTTTTTTACAGGACTGGCCGGCGGCATCTATGCAGCACATTTCCAAGCCATTGGTCCGGGCGTCCTTTCTATGTCCCAGTTTCTTTTCATCATTGCTATCGCTGTGGTCGGCGGCACAGGCAATTTTTGGGGTCCGATCGTGGGTACGCTGGTCTTGATGTCTGCCGATGAATTGATGCGCGAAATGGGAGAGTTCCGAACATTGGGCCTGGGACTCATCATCACGGCATCTGTGGTCTGGATGCCTCAAGGTCTGTTGGGTCGTCTGCAGGATCTGCAGCAATGGTGGCGACGGACGCGTTCGCTGCAAAACGCCACCAAGCCAAGCTGAAACCACCCATGCCATTGTTATTTGACCAAGGAAGTCGTCATGAGCGTATCTGTCAGTACAGCCCCTAAAAGCAATTCAGATTGGAAAAAACTGGCCTCTGCTTTGCACTTAGAGGGCCGCCACTTCATCGATGGGCATTTTGTGCATGCGCAGGGAAATTCCGCTTTTCCCACGGTGAATCCCGCCAACCAAAACATTTTGACGCAGGTGGCGCGGGGCCAAAGCGCGGATGTGAATGCCGCAGTCCAAGCCGCACGCGCAGCTTTTGAAAAAGGAAGCTGGTCGCGGATGGCACCGCGTGCGCGGATGGCGCTCATGCTGCGCTGGGCAAATTTGATTGAACAACACAGCGATGATTTTGCTTTGCTTGACACGTTGGACATGGGCAAGCCCATTTCTGAAATGCTCAACGTTGACATTCCCTTGGGCCTGCTGTGCCTGCGGTTTACAGCGGAGTGCATTGACAAATTGAGCGGCCGTGTTGGCAGCACAGCGCACCATGTGTTGAGTTATGTGCTCCACCAACCTTTGGGTGTGGTGGCTTGTATCGTGCCTTGGAACTACCCCTTCTTGATGACGTTGTGGAAAATTGCGCCGGCCTTGGCGGCAGGCAATTCGGTGGTTTTGAAACCCGCTGAGCAGTCGCCCTTGAGCGCCCCTTTGCTGGCGCGTTTATTCGTCGAAGCAGGCGGGCCACCTGGTGTCTTGAATGTGGTGCAGGGCTTGGGCGAAGAGTGTGGTCAAGCCCTCGCATTGCACATGGATGTGGACAAAATCGCGTTCACCGGTTCAGGTGAAGTGGGCAAGCTCATGCAAATTTATGCCGGGCAGTCCAACATGAAAAAGGTGACCACCGAATGCGGCGGCAAATCGCCGCATGTGGTCATGGCCGATGTCAAAGACCTGGAGTTGGCAGCGACATGGGCCGCCATGGGCGTGTTTGGCAACCAGGGCGAAGTCTGCTGCGCCGGTTCGCGCTTGATCGTCGAGCGCGGCATCGAAAAAGACTTCATCGAAGCGCTGCGGCGCAAAGCCAATGAACTGCATCGCCCAGGTGATCCTTTGGATCCAGCGACGCAAATGGGCCCACTCGTGAGCCGCGAGCATCAGCAGCGCGTGTTGGGCTATATCGACATCGCCCGCGCAGAGGGTGCCCACTGTGAGTTGGGCGGCCAAGCGCCTCAGGGCTTGGAAGCGGGCGCGTATGTCAGCCCCACCATTTTCAGCCAGGTGAACAATTCGATGCGCGTGGCGCAAGAAGAGATTTTTGGTCCTGTTGCCTGCGTGATGGTGGCCGAAGATTTTGAAGATGCGCTGCGCATGGCCAACCACAGCCGCTTTGGTTTGGCGGCCGGCATTTGGACGCGCGATGTGGACAAAGCACTGCGCTTTGCGCGGGATGCGGCGTGCGGCATGGTGTATGTCAACAGCTACATGGATGGCGATATGCAAATGCCCTTTGGCGGCTGGAAAGAGTCTGGCAATGGCCGCGACAAGTGCATGGAGGCCATCGTGTCCTACACCCAATCCAAAGGTGTTTGGATCACCTTGTAAAGCCGAGTCCACGGCTTGCCATCAGAAATTAGAAAAGGGGAGATGAAACAATGAAAACGGGCTATATATTTCATGAACACTACCTGTGGCACGACACAGGCACCGGTGCGCAAATGGTGCCGACGGGCGATTTTGTAGAGCCGGGTCTGCATGTGGAGGCGCCGGGCACCAAGCGGCGCTTGAACAGCTTGGTGCATGTCAGCGGTCTGGCGCGGCAATTGCAGATGATCGAGCCCATCCCGGTCAGCACCGACGATGTGCTGCGGGTGCATACCCCGCGCTACCTCAAGCACATCCAAGACCTGAGCAAAATCGGCGGCATGGATGCAGGCCCCTTCACACCGATTGGCCGTGGCAGCTATGAAATCGCGCTGTTGTCAGCGGGCGGCACTTACCAAGCCTTCAACGCGGTGATGCAAGGCCAGGTGAAAAATTGCTATGCCCTGGTGCGTCCGCCCGGCCACCATGCCGAACCCGATGCGGCTTCTGGCTACTGCTTATTCGGCAACGCGCCCATCGCCATACGCCGCTTGCAAGCTGAGGGCAAAGTAGAGCGCGTCGCGGTGGTGGACTGGGACGTACACCACGGCAATGGCACACAAGCCATGTTTTATGAGGACCCGTCCGTCCTGACCCTCTCGGTGCACCAAGACAATTTGTTTCCCGTCAACAGCGGCCCCATGACGGACACGGGTCGTGGCCAAGGGGATGGTTTCAACATCAACATCCCCTTGCCACCTGGCAGTGGCACAGGTGCCTACGAAGCGACTTTTGACCGCGTGGTGCTGCCCGCTTTAGAAGCATTTAAACCGGATCTGATTGTTGTGACCTCCGGATTTGACGCCTCCGGTTGGGACCCCATGGGCATGATGATGCTCAACAGCGCCTGCTACCGCCGCCTGGCGCAGCGCATGGTGGATGCCGCCAACCGCTTGTGTGGCGGTCGATTGGCCATGACCCATGAGGGTGGGTATTCGGAAGGCTACGTCCCTTTTTGTGGCCTGGCCGTCCTGGAGACGCTCTCCGGTATCCGCACCAGCGTCGTGGACCCCATGACTGACCACATGGATTTGTGGGGGGGGCAGGCATTGCAACCGCACCAAGACAGCTTGATCCGCAAAGCCGAAGAATTGGTCACCCATTTGAAGAACCGTTTGAACGCGCACTGAATGGCGTTTGACCTTACCTAGAGATTGAAAATGAACACACGCGATATACAACTTGACGCACAGCATGACACCCGTCACATGCTCTACCCCTTTGCGAACCAAACCCACTTGGCCAAAAGTCCGCCCTTGGTGATTGAGAGAGGCGAAGGGGTTTATGTGTATGACCGAAACGGCAAGCGCTACCTCGATGGTCAAGGGGGTCTGTGGAACGTGAACGTCGGGCATGACCGCCCTGAAATCAAAGAGGCGATTCGCGAACAGCTGGACCGCATCAGTTTTTACTCCATCTTTGGCGGCACCAGCAACCAACCGGCCATTGACTTGTCCCATGTGTTGTGCCGCTGGACGGCACAAGAAGGCATGGAGCGTGCTTTTTATTCGTCGGGTGGCTCCGAGGCCAACGAGGCCGCCTTCAAACTGGCACGCCAATATTGGCGCCAGGTGGGACAGCCCACGCGCCACAAAATCATTTCCTTAAAACGCGCCTACCACGGCGTCACCTTAGGGGCCTTGTCGGCCAATGGCACAACGGCTTACCGTTCGCCGTATGAGCCCCTGATGGCCGGCTTTGTCCAAGTCGAAACGCCTTACACCTACCGCAACCCCTTCACCAGCGAGCCAGAGCAATTGGGACGGCTGTGCGCCGCCTTGCTGGAGCGGGAAATTGAATACCAGGGGCCTTCCTCGGTGGCCGCTTTTGTGGCCGAACCCGTGCAAGGCGCGGGTGGCGTGATTGTTCCGCCAGCCAACTTTTGGCCACTGGTTCGCGAGGTCTGTGATCGGCATGGTGTTTTGTTGATTGCAGACGAAGTGGTCACAGGTTTTGGCCGCATTGGCTCGGAAATGGGCTCTCGCCATTGGGGTGTCAAGCCCGACATGATGGTGTTTGCCAAGGGCATCAACAGTGGCTACATTCCCTTGGGCGCGACCATGGCCAATGCCCGCATTTGTGACGCCTTTGTCACCAAAGACGACACCCAATTCAGCGCCTCTGCGTTCTACCATGGCAACACCTATGCGGGACATCCACTGGCCTGCGTAGCAGCCATTGTCAACTTGGAAATCACAGAGAAAGAGCAACTGCATCTGAATGCCAAAGAAGTGGGCACCTATCTCATTGACCGTCTCAAATCCATTCAAGACAAGCACCGCTATATGGGCGAGGTGCGCGGACAGGGCTTGATGATCGCGATTGAATTGGTGGCGGACAAAAAGACCAAAGCACCCCTTGATCTTTCGCTCAATGTGGGGGCCCGCATTTCGGACGAGTGCCGCAAGTCAGGCGTGTTGATTCGCAACCTGGCGGACACCTTCATCATTTCCCCGCCCCTGACCTTGACAAAGGCCCATGCGGATGAGATGGTCGAAGCGATTGACAAAGCCATGGCGAAACTGGATTAAAGCGCAGCCATAACCGAACGAAAAAGCGCCCCTTCAAGGGCGCTTTTTCATTGCCGAGTCGAGATCGAAAGGACTGGCTTCGCGATGAAGGCCATGACCTCAATCACAAGCGTTCAAGCAGTCGCCCAAGGCGTTGACCAAGCTGTCAAGCTCATCGCGGCTGATGCCAAAGGGCGGTGCCAACTGCAAAGTATCGCCGCCGTAACGAACATAAAAACCGCGCTGCCACATGGCCATGGCCACTTCATAAGGGCGCTTGGCTGGTTCACCTGGCAAGGCAGCCACAGTGATGCCCGCAGCCAAACCAAAGTTGCGAATGTCTTGAACATGCCTGGCCGAGCGCAGACTGTGGACCGAGGATTCAAAGTTGGGCGCAATGGCGCGGACTTGGGCTGGCGCGTCTTCGCGCTCCAATAAATCAAACGAGGCCAAAGCGGCTGCACAGGCCACAGGATGCGCGGAATAGGTGTAACCGTGAGGAAATTCCAGCATGTACTCAGGTGCGCCCAAGCCCATGAAGGTGTCGTAGATCTCTTGTTTGGCAACCACGGCCCCCATGGGTTGGGTGCCATTGGTCATTTGTTTGGCGATGTTCATGATGTCGGGTGTGACGCCAAATGCCTGCGCGCCCGTCCATGCGCCCGAGCGGCCGAAGGCCGTGATGACTTCATCAAAAATCAACAAGATATTGTGCGCGGTGCAAATGTCTCGCAGACGCTGCAGATAACCGACAGGGGGGACAACCACACCCGCTGATCCCGAAAACGGCTCAACGATGACCGCTGCAATATTTGAGGCATCGTGCAAGGTGATCAAACGGAGCAACTCATCGGCCAACTCTGCGCCTTGCGTGGGCATTCCCTTGTGAAAGGAGCCCGCAGCGGGTTGCGTGTGTGGCAGATGATCGGCTTCAATCGATTGGCCAAATGCCATCCGGTTGCCGCCAATCCCCCCCACAGAAATGCCGCCAAAGTTGACGCCGTGATAACCTTTTTCACGTCCGATCAAGCGAGTTTTGCTGGCCTGACCTTTGGCGCGCCAGTAAGCGCGTGCCATCTTGAGAGAGGTGTCGGCAGACTCAGAGCCCGAGCCGGTAAAGAAAACCCGGTTCAGCCCCTCGGGCATGTGCGAAACAATGCGGTTGGCCAATTCAAACGACAAAGGGTGGGCGTACTGAAAAGCCGGAGAGTAGTCCAAGGTCTGGATCTGTTGACTGACCGCCTGGTTGATTTCAGCGCGCGAATGACCCAGACCGCAGCACCAAAGACCGGACAGGCCATCGAGAATCTGGCGTCCTTGATCGTCTTGGTAATAGTGGCCTTTGGCCCCGACAATCATTCTGGGCTGTGCTTTGAAATTGCGGTTGGCGCTGAAGGCCATCCAGTGCGCGGCCAACCACTTGGGGTCGGTGTGTTTGGCAGGGTCTGAAAAATGGACTGGCTCGTTTAAATTCATGTTCAAGCTCCGTATGAAAAAAGAGGCGGTTCAGGCCAAAAGACCGATGGGGTCAGTGAAGTCATAACCCAAGGCTTGGGCCACAGGGGCACAAGTGACAAGGCCCTTACACACGTTGAGACCTTGTCGCAAATGAACGTCATGCAACAATGCCGCCTGCCAGCCCTTGTCGGCCAAGGCCAAGCCGTGCGCCAGCGTGGCGTTGTTCAAAGCCATGGTGGAGGTGCGTGCCACGGCCCCAGGCATATTGGCGACGCAGTAATGCACCACCCCATCGAGCAAATAGGTGGGCTCTGCATGTGTGGTGGCATGAGAGGTTTCAAAGCAACCGCCTTGGTCAATCGCCACATCGACAAGCACGCTGCCTTTTTTCATGCGCGAGACCATCGCACGCGTGATCAACTTGGGCGCAGCAGCGCCGGGGACCAGCACGCCGCCAATGACGACGTCAGCATCCAGAACGGCCTCTTCCAAATTGGCGGTGTTGGAATACCGCGTGTGGATGCTGTTGCCAAAAACCAGGTCAAGTTGACGCAGTCGGTCCACGTTTTTGTCCAATACCGTCACGCGCGCACCCATGCCAACGGCCATTTGCAAGGCATGTGTGCCCACTACACCCGCACCAATGATCACGACATGCGCGGCAGGTACACCGGGAACGCCGCCCAGCAAAATGCCACTGCCCCCTTTGGATTTTTCAAGGTGCGCGGCGGCAGCTTGGATGGACATTCGGCCTGCCACTTCACTCATCGGGGCCAGCAGTGGCAGCCCACCATTGGGGCCGGTGATGGTTTCATACGCCATACAAACGGCCCCTGATTGGATCAAGGCGGTTGTCTGCGCCGGGTCAGGTGCCAGGTGCAGGTAGGTGTAGAGAATTTGATTGGGGCGCAGCATGGCGCACTCTTGTGGCTGAGGCTCTTTGACTTTGATGACCATGTCGGCCTGCGTAAAAACTTCTTGCGCATTGGCCACGATGTGCGCACCCGCAGCGATGTACTGCTGGTCGGTCATGCCGATACGTTCGCCCGCAGCAGTTTGCACCACCACGTCATGTCCATGTTCCACGAATTCCCTGACGCTCATGGGCGTCAGGCCCACGCGGTATTCATGGTTCTTTATTTCTTGAGGTACGCCGATGCGCATGGTGAGGCCTTGTCTATGTTGGGGATGGTTTCAAACAAAAACCCATCTTGGCATTCGAATAGATGAAAAAGAATGCAAAAATACACCGACTCACTTGAGCATCTATGCAAGTAAAAAACAAAGCTTTATTGGGGCAAGTCAGCGATGTGGATTTGCGGCTTTTGCGTGTCTTCAAAGCGGTGGCAGATTGCGGCAGTCTCTCGGCGGCAGAACTGGAATTGAACGTGGCCGTCTCCACCATCAGCCGGCACATCAAGGATTTGGAAACCCGTCTGGGATTGGTGTTGTGTCGCCGTGGCCGCGCGGGTTTTGCACTCACGCCGGAAGGTGAGAAGGTCTATCAGGCCACAGATGAACTGTTCAATGCCAATCAAGTTTTTCGCAGCCAAATCCATGGCATCCAGGCGCAGTTGGGTGGTGACTTGCATGTGGCCATGTTTGAAAAATGCATCAGCAACCCAGCCGCTCAAGTGGCGCAAGCCATTGCGATGTTTCAGGCGATGGCACCCACGGTCAAACTGCACTTGCACGTGGGCACGATCCACATGATTGAACAAGGCGTGCTCGATGGGCGATACCACCTTGGGCTGGTGCCAGAACACCGACCCAGTGAAGCCTTGAATTACGATTTTCTATTCGATGAAAAAATGTTCCTTTATGTGGCCCCTGGACACGATTGGTTTGAGGGCCCCGAGCCCACAGAGGCGTGGCGTGATTTGCGTGAGCAGCGGCTAGCAGGCTTGGACTACCACTCACCCAACATGCAAATCACCCATGTCCATCGGCTCGAGCGCAGCGCACATGCGTCGGACCAAGAAGCCGTGGCGGCCATGGTGCTGTCGGGCGCATATGTGGGGTTTTTGCCCGATCACTATGCCAAACCTTGGATGCTTGCGAAACAATTGAAAGCCATCGCACCACAGGTACTCAACTACCATTGTCGCTACGCCTGTATTTTGAGAAAACATCCAGAACCGGTGCGTGTCGCCCAGGCGTTCCAGATGTGTTTATTGAAAGCCCATGCACACGCATGGGTGCGCTGAGGTGCGTGCTTGGTTCAAGGACTTTGCGCCGCTGCAAGCGACAGTGGCGAGGCAGAAAAAACTTCTCACCTAAAAACTTCGTGCAGCTCAGCGGGGCTGGAGTCAAAGACCTGCAGCGTTTGTTGGCCCCCAAGCTCTGAAATTGGACATGCAGGTGCGTGTTCAGGCGCAGTCGCTTTCTAGTCCATTTCGCGGGTCATGTGCCTGAGCGCTGGTCGGTGCACCAGCACATGTTGTAATCTTTTGGTTTGTGCCCAGCTTGGAGATATTTCTATGAACCGAATTGCGACGCGCGCCAGCGCCTGGATGGCCACTGCGACTTTGGCGCTCAGCCTGACCGGCTGCGGCTACAACGATTTCCAGCGCTTGGACGAGCAAACCACTGCCGCTTGGTCCGAAGTGCTCAACCAATACCAACGGCGCGCTGATCTGGTGCCCAACATCGTGGCCACGGTCAAAGGCGAAGCCAATTTTGAGCAAGAGACCCTGACACGCGTGATCGAGGCCCGTGCCAAGGCCACCAGCTTTCAGATCACGCCCGAGGTGCTGACCAACCCGCAGGCGCTGCAGCAATTTCAGGCCATGCAGGGGCAATTGTCCAGCGCCTTGTCGCGCTTGATGGTGGTCTCTGAGCAATACCCCAACCTGAAAGCCAACCAGGGTTTTGCCGATTTGCGGGTGCAACTCGAAGGCACCGAAAACCGCATCACCGTGGCACGTAACCGCTACATCGCTGCTGTGCAGGCTTACAACGTGTTGGCGCGCAGCTTTCCGAGCAATTTGACGGCCAAGGTGTTTGGCTATGTGCCCAAGGCCAATTTCACGGTGGCCAATGAGGCTGTCATCAGCGCGCCGCCCCAAGTGGACTTCGCCAAGTGATCCTGTGCACGCCGCTCAGCGGGACTGTTGGCTTGGTCAGGGCCGGGGGACTCAAGGCTTGGGCCCATGGCTGGAGCCTGTGTTTGGCGCTGGGCTTCGTCATGATGGTGTCGGGCGCAGGGGCGCAAACGTTGGTGCCCGTGCCACCCCTGAATGCCCGCGTGATGGACCAGACCGGCAGCCTGTCCGGCGCCGATGTGGCAGCCTTGGCGCAGCAACTTCAGGCGTTTGAGCAGCAGCGCGGCACGCAGATCGTGGTGCTTGTGCTGCCCAGCACGGCCCCGGAAGACATCGCCGACTTCACCCAACGCTTGGGCGATACCTGGAAGCTGGGTCGTCGCGATGTGGGCGATGGCCTGCTCTTGGTGGTGGCACTGAACGACCGGCGTGTGCGCATCGCACCCGCCAAAGCGCTGGAGGGCGCAGTGCCCGACTTGGCCGCCCAACGCATCATCGACCAGGTGATCACGCCCGCGTTTCGTCGGGGTGATGTGGCTGGCGGTTTGCGTGAGGGCTTGGCGCATCTGCAGGCCCGCATTGAGGGCGAGGCCTTGCCCTTGCCCCAAGCAGGCGCACAAGCTGGCAAACCCTCTGGGGCTGCCGAGGTCGATTGGCTGAATTTGTTTGTTTTGTTGCTGGTGGTCTTGCCTGCCGTAGCGGGGGTGTTGCGCCGGGTGCTGGGCCAGCGCTTGGGCGCAATGGGGACCGGGGGCGTGGTCGGTGTGGTGGTTTGGAGCATGACCAGCCTGCTCTGGTTGGGGGTGGTTGCCGCCATGTTGGGCCTGATGTCGGCGCTCTTCATGCAGGCCCTGCCCGGTGCTGTGGCGCGTCGCAGCGCGGGCCGTGGGCGTGGCGGTGACTTTTCCGGCTGGGGTGGTGGCGGACACGGCTCCGGCGGCTGGGGTGGCGGCGGACACGGTTCCAGCGGCTGGGGTGGGTCTGGTGGTGGTGGTGGGTTTTCGTCGGGCGGCGGCGGCAATTTTGGAGGCGGTGGTGCCTCAGGGAGCTGGTGACATGCACGAGTCGCTTTGGAAGCATGGGGCCCGTTGGTGGCGACACCGCTGGCAGTCCGAGCATGCCGCTGAGCGGGCCGTGCCGCTTGCCATGGCGCAGCGCTTAAGGGACAGGATCAAAGCCAGCGAAAACCGGCACAGTGGCGAGATTGTTTTGTGCGTCGAAGCCGCCTTGCCCAACAGCTATTTGTGGCGCGCAGGACAAGAGGAGCCTTTGTCTGTGGTGATCCATGCGCGCGCGCTTGCTTGGTTTGGCAAACTGCGCGTGTGGGACACCGAGCACAACAACGGGGTGTTGGTCTATTTGATGTTGGCCGAGCGCCGTGTCGAGATCGTGGCCGACCGAGGCATCAGCCGCCATGTGCCCGATGCGCATTGGCAAGCCGTCGTTCAGCGATTGGGTGAGCAACTGCGCTCTGGCGACTTCGAGACGGGGCTCACGCAGGCTTTGGAAGAAGTCTCGGCGCTTTTGGTAGAGCACTTTGCCTTGCTGCCCGGGCAGACCAATCCCAACGAACTGAGCAACCGAGTGGTTTGGGCCTGAGGTGGGTTTGATGCTCACTTTCATTTCACCCCCTGTGCGCCATCAACACGCCTGTTGGGCGCACTGTGGCCAAAGCCCGCAAGCCCTATGAACAACTTCTGGACCGCCTGCGGCCATCACCACCTCACGCGCAATGCGCGCGGCTGGCTGAGCACGACGCCCGACTACTGGCGGCTGTGGTTAGAGCGCCCCGAGTTGGCGCTGGTGCCCGAGTCGTGCAAGGCCGAAAAGCGTTTGCACCAAGCCCTGCGCGATGCGCCCTTGATGCGGGTTGAGCCCGCGCAACTCCAGGCTTTCAAAGACGACGATGCGCGTGAGAACTACCAACTGTTTTTGCGTTTTCGCGACGATGTGGAAAGCGCAGGCTCGCTCGAGTCCGCTTACATGGCTTGGCAGCAGGCAGGCAACATCCAACTGCCGCCCCTGTTCATCGATCTGGTGGTGCAAGCCATCGTGTGCAATGTGCTGACCGGCCAGGATGGCGCTTGGGTTTGGCGTGCAGCAGAACTGCTGTTTCGCCGCCAACGCATCACCGTGCAAGATGGCCGTGTGCTCTCAGGCGACAGCGACACGCTCGACAACTTGCAAGCCACCGGCGGCCTGGGCGAGATGGGCCGCTTGCTGATGGAAGGCGGCGCGCCGCTCAAGGCGGTCGATGTGAAAGTGCTGCACAAGGACAACGAAGACCGTTACCTGTCGCAGCGCGAAGGCCTGGGGCGCTATGCCTTCTTGCTCGACATGACGCACGAAATCCAGAACGAATTGCCGCACGGCTTGATTTTGAAAATGGTCAATGCCCGCTCGGGGCTCAAGGCCTTGTCGGTGGTGCTGGCGCTGTGGGTGCAACACTTTTTGGGCGTGGCGGTGCAGATCGAGCCAGTGCAAAAAGTCGACGACCCCGCCTGGCGCTGGCATGTGGGTCTGGACGCCACGGCCACCGCTTTGCTCAACGATTTGTACCAAGGTACTGAGCTGGACGGCAAGCGCCAGCAGCAACTCATCAGCCTGTTCAGCTTGCGCTTCAAAGACCCGCAAGACATGCGCGTTGATGTGCGAGGCAAGCCGGTGTATCTGGGCTTGGCCATGAACGAGCAGGGCTTGCTCAAACTCAAACCGCAAAACCTGTTGCTCAATTTGCCGCTGGCTGGCGCGGTCTGAAACAGCGCGCCATCAGGTTTTGAGCAAGTCACGGCGGGCTTGCACCAGCCCCGCCATGGCTTCGCTGTGCAGCACATGGCGGCCTTCTTGCACCACCCGCTGACCGCCAGACCAGACCTGTGCCACGGCGCTTTGGCGGCTGCTGGCAAAAACATGGCTGGCCAGCATCTGGTTGGGCGACAAGCCGGCCAAGGCAGGGTGATGGGCATCGAGCACGATGAAATCGGCCTGCTGCCCCACGGCCAGCCCGGCCACTGGGCGAGCCGCAGCCTGCGCACCACCGGCCACAGCCCCTTGCCACAGGGCTTGGGCTACGTCCGGTTGGCGCTCGTTGGCCGCCACATTGCGTTGCCGCAAAGACAGGCGCTGGCTGTATTCGAGCAGCATCAGGTCTTCGGCCGGGTTCACCGCGCTGTGGCTGTCCGAGCCGATGCCCCAGGCGCCTTGCTGGTTTTGCCAGGTCTTGAATTCAAAAATCCCGTCGCCCAGATTCGCCTCGGTGCTGGGACACAGGCCCGCCACCGCACCCGAGGCCGCAGCGCGCTGGTATTCGTGTGCGTCCATGTGCGTGGCGTGCACCAAGCACCAGCGTGCATCCACGGGCGCATGGTCCAGCAGCCAGGCCACTGGGCGTTGTCCTGACCAGGCCACACAAGCATCGACCTCTGCCGTTTGTTCCGCGATGTGGATGTGAATGGGTGCGCTGGCGTCCAGCGCCTTCAGCCCCGTGAGCACCTCACGCAGGCTCTCGGGCGTTACCGCCCGCAAGGAGTGCGGTGCCAGCCCCAGCCGGGTCGATTGGGCATCGCAAACGGGCTGCAGCCGTTCGAGCAAGCGCAGCATGGCCTCGGTGCTGTGGATGAATCGGCTTTGTCCCGCTGTGGGCGCGCTCCCCCCAAAGCCACTGTTTTGGTACAGCACGGGCAGCAGCGTCATGCCGATGCCGGTGCGCTGGGCTGCGCGCAGCAGGCTGAGCGACATCTCTGCCGGGTCGGCATAAGCGTGGCCATGGGCGTCGTGGTGCAGATAGTGAAACTCGCAGACGCTGGTGAAACCCGCCTCCAACATCTCGACATAAAGGCCCGTGGCAACGGCCTCCAGTTGCGCGGGGCTCAGTTGAGCCGCAAATTGGTACATGAGCGTGCGCCAACTCCAAAAGCTGTCTTGCGCACGGCTGCGGTACTCGGTCAGCCCGGCCAGGGCTCGTTGAAAAGCATGCGAATGCAAATTGGGCATGCCCGGCAGCACCGGCCCAGCGGCACGCGGCACTCCGGGCGGTGGCATGGCCCCCACATCTATGGCCTGCCACAGGCCGTGCGCGTTCCATTGCAACAAGACCTGCTGAGCCCAGCCCTCAGGCAGCAGGGCGTGTTCGGCGTACAAGGCGGCCTTCATGTCAGTGGCGCGTCTTCAGCGGCCAGGGCGCGGGTGAAGCACACCGCCAGCAAAGCCGCATCGGGTTCGATGTCGTGGCATTGCCAGGCCAAGCGTTGGTTCTTCCACCAAAGCCCGGAGCGGGCGTGGACCGTGTACGTTGGGGCTAGTAAGCCAACATCGGCCACACCATGCACTTGCCAACGGCCATGCATGGCCAACAACATGCCCGCGCTGGCGGGCAAGATCAGCCTTGCTTCACGGACGATCGACACATGGGCCTGCCACACGCCGCGCCGCGTCATCACATTCAAGTCGTGACAATGGGGCCCGAGCAAACGGGCTTGGACGGCGGCTTCTCCGGCAAAGGCAAAGGGTGTCAGCGGCGTGCTCAGTGCATGGTCGATGCCACCGTCTGGGCTGCTCAGGTGCACGCCAGCGCCTTCCAGCAAGGTGATCACCCGGTCGACACCCGGAAAAGCCGAAAAGCCCCCATCGCTGCTGATGTGCGCGATGCTCAAGCGCCAGTCAAAACTGTGCAGATCTGCGGGGGCCGGACTGCAAGCAATTTCTTGCGTCATGCCGCCCCCATTTTTCCAGGGGGTGGCAATCAGTTCATCGCGTTCGAAACAGTGGATGCCCATGGACTCAAACCGTGCCCGGCAATGGACGGTTGTGCCACCACAAAATCAGCAGTACCGCCGGAATGGCCACGCTCGCCACCACCGGGTTGGCAAACACCAAAGACAGCGACAGCACATTCAGCAACCAAAAAGCAGGTTTGCCAATGGGGCGACCGATGTACCCGGTGTAGGCAGCGCCCAAACCCATCACCGCCACAGTGGCGCACACAGCCGCCAGCACAAAGGCCGACCAGGTGAAGTCAATCAACAACAAAGCCGGGGTGTAAACAAAGGCAAAAGGCACCAGCGCCTTGCCCATGGACAAACGGAAGGCCGTCATGCCGGTGCGCATGGGCTCGCTGCGTGCAATGCCCGCTGCCGCAAATGCGGCCAGCGCCACCGGCGGTGTCACGTCCGCCAACACACCAAAATAAAAGACAAAGAAGTGCGTCGCCAATTGCGGCACACCCAGCCCCGCCAAAGCCGGGGCCACGATGGCGGCCAAGATGATGTAGGTGGGCGTGGTGGGCACCCCAGCACCCATGATGATGCAGGCCATGGCTGTGAACAGCAGGCCAAACAAAATGGTGACCTGTTTGAGCTCAAACCAGTTGAACACATCCAGCACCATGAACATTTGGGCGGCCACGCCCGAGACATCGATCACCCAGGCCGAGAATTTGAAGCCCATGCCGGTCAGTGTGGTGATGCCCAGCACAAAGCCCACGCAGGCGCAGGCCGCGCCAATGCCCAGTGCGGCTTTGGCCCCCATCTCGAAGCCTTGCACCAAAGCGCGCGGCCCCACCGCCAGACCTGTCATGTTTTTGCCCAAAGGCCCGAGCAAGCGGGGAATCCAGGAGCAGGCAACGGTGAGGGTGATGCCCCAAAACGCGGCCAGAAAAGGTGTGTACTGCATCAACAACAGCGTGACCATGACCACCAGCGGTATGAAAAGGTGCCATGAACTTTTGAGCACCCAGCTGAGCGAGGGAATGTCTTTGGGGTCCATGCCCTGGAGCTTGAGCCGCTTGGCTTCCAAGTGCACCATGTACAGGATGGCAAAGTAGTGCAAGCAAGCGGGCACGATCGCCACCAAAATCAAGGTGTTGTACGGAATGCCCAAGGTCTCGGCCATGATGAAAGCCGCCGCACCCATGATGGGCGGGGTGATCTGGCCCCCGCAAGAGGCCGAAGCTTCTACGGCACCAGCAAAGCGGGGAGAGAAGCCCACCTTCTTCATCAGCGGAATCGTCATGACGCCGGTGGTCACGGTGTTGGCGATGGCCGATCCGGAAATCATGCCAAACAGGCCCGAAGACACCACACTGACCTTGGCAGGCCCACCAGAAAAACGCCCCGCCGCAATGGTGGCCAGGTTCACGAACAGCTGCCCCAGCCCGGTCAGTTGGGCCATGATGCCGAACAACACGAAGTGGAAAACAAAGGTGGCGACCACGCCGACCGGGATGCCGTAAATGCCTTCCGTGCCCTTGTACAGGTGGGCCACGATGCGCGACAGGCTGTAGCCCCGGTGCGACAGACCACCCGGCAAGTAGGGCCCCAGCAAGCCGTAAAAAATCGCCCCGATGGCCAGCAGCGGCAAGAAGATGCCCATGGTGCGCCGCGTGGCCTCGATCACCATGGCAATCGCGATCACGCCCATCATCAAGTCCAGCGGTGTGTGCTGGCCGGGCCGCTCGATGTAGATGTGCTGGAAAAAGACCAAGAGGTACAGCGAAAAGCCAGAAGCCAGCGACGCAAACACCCAGTCGCGCCACGGAATGTGGGTGTGGCTGCCGTCAAAATGCTTGAACGGCAAAGACAAACCGGCCAAAGCCACCAGCACCGCCAAAAAGGTGTAGCGCATGGCGTCGGGGATGGGCTCGGTGATCTTGTCCAGCAAACTCCAGCCCATGAACAGGTAAAAACCCGCCAGACCCACCGACACGGTCCACTCCCAGTGACCAGGCAGGCGTCTTTGACGCGGGAACACCAAAAAGCACAGGCCCAGCACCACGGCCAGGTGGATGGCGCGGTGGGCAATTTCGTTTTGAAGACCAAAACCGGCGGTGTAGTAGTGCCAGGCCGACAAGCCAGCGCACAGCACCAGCACGATTTTGGCGCTCCAGCCGGCCAAGCGGCGGAAACTCGATTCGGGGTCAAACTGCTCGATCAGGCGGTCGACTTCTTGTTGGCTGGTACTCATGGGTTTTTCATCATGACAAAGGGCAATTTTCAGCCCGAATTTCTATTGATTTGGGGCTCAGCTGGCCCAGTAAAATTTCGCGCCCATCGGCCAACACCACACGCATCGACTGGGCTGGCAAAGGCAAGACCACCAAAGGCGCAACCACCCGGTCCAGCAGCAAACGCCAACCCGCGCCATGGCGCAGCAAGCGCTCGCCTGGCCCTGCCGCCGATGGCAGACCGTAGCCCTCGCCTTCAAAGCGCTCCTCCACCAAGTGCGCCCGCCAACCCAGCGTGCTGTGACGCCAGACATACCGGTCCAGCACAGGCGTGCCCAGTACCGAGTGGGTGAACGCCACATCGGCAGCGGGGTGGGCCGGGTTCAGTGGCAATCGGGTCAAGGCACGGCCGCTGCGGTGTTCGGTCAGCACCAACTCGCAAGCGGGCGCAGCCCCAGGTGCTGCCACTGCGCAGGCCACCAGCGCCCGCGCCACCAGGGCGAGGCGCTTGGGGCATGTCACTTGGCGATGCCTTTTTCCTTGAAGTAACGCAAGGCACCCGGGTGCAGGGGCACGCTGGCCACGGCGGTGGCCGTGTTCAGGTTGATGTTTTTGCCCTGCACATGCACCTGGCCCATGATGGCCGTGTTTTCATACAGCGCCTTGGTCACTTCGTAGGCCACGTTCTCGGGTACGCCATCGTGTGTGGCCCAGATGGCCATCACCGCCAGCGTGGGCACGGCCGCAGTCTGGCCCTTGTAGCTGTTGGCGGGCAGTTGCACTTGGGTGTAGTAAGGCTGCTCTGTGAGCAAGGTGGCCACTTCGGGGCCTGACAGCGGAATGATTTTCAGGGCGTGGCTTTGTGCAAAGTCGGTCACCGCCGCCACGGGCACACCGCCCGTGATCAAGGTGGCGTGCAAATTGCCGTCCTTGATCTTGTCCACCGCTTGGGTGAAGGAGGAGCTGTCTTCTTTCACATCGGTGCGGGCCATGCCGTGCACCTTGAGCAAATCGGTCACCAGCTGGTACTGACCCGATCCGGGCGCGCCCGACGAAATGCTTTTGCCCTTGAGGTCCTTGACGCCGTTGATGCCCGAATCAGCACGCGTGATCAGCTGCACGGTCTCGGGGTAAAGCGCACCCAGGGCCCGCAGGTTTTTGAGCGGTGCGTTGGCAAACTGGGCTTTGCCGTTGTAGGCCGCGTCCAGAATGTCGGCGGCCACAAAGGCCGACTCGATGTCCTTGGTGCCCAACAGTTTGGCGTTGCCCACCGAGGCACCAGCGGCTTCAGCGGTGGCGGTGATTTTCTTGCCGTCCACGGTGGCTTTGTTGGAAATCAGCTGGGCCAGCATGCCGCCCAAGGGGTAATAGGTGCCGCCGGTGCCGCCCGTGGCCACACCGAAAAACACACGTTGTTGTGCGATGGCCGCACCCGAGAGCAAAGCGGCAGAGGCCACCAAGGTGATGGCCAGACGGCGATTGATTTTCATGCTTCATTTCCTTCAAGAATGGGTGAGAGGTTCACAATGGACTGGGCCAGGACCGCTTGCAGCGGACAGCCTGGTGGACAGCCTGGTGGACAGTCTGACAGTGTGGAGTGGAAATGCAAGGCCTGTCCATCGTTTGCCAAAGTTGATGCTCAGCATCACAAAAACCAATGAAACATTTCACAACCTGCACGCAGTCTCATGAAAAAACGCGCTACTGACAAAGTGTCTCCCCCCTCGTGGGAGCAACTGGGCATCTGGGTGGCCTTGGTGGAAACCCGTTCAGTGTCGGCGGCTGCGCAGCGGCTGGAAATATCGCAAGCGGGTGTGTCGCAGCACATCCGGCAACTCGAAGAGACACTGGGCGCATCCTTGTTGGACCGCGCCACACGTCCGGCGCACCCCACCGCCGCAGGGCACCGGCTGTATGAACAGGCCAAAGATTTGCTTTCGCGTGCCGGCCAAATGACACAAACCGTGCGCTCGCTCAGCCGCAGCAAAAGGGCCATGCTGCGCATGGGCTGCGTCGATTCATTTGCCGCCGTGATCGGCCCGCAGATGGTGCGTGGTTTGTCTGGGCGTGTGCAGCGCTTGCGCTTGGTCTCGGGCATCAACCCGGGGCTGGCCGACATGTTTGACAACCACCAGCTCGACGTGCTGATCACCACCGACGACCCCAAGTCCTTGCCCGGAAGGGATTGCCTGGCCTTGTTCTCGGAGCAGTTTCTGGTGGCCGTGCCGCAGAGTTTGCAGGTCCCTCCCCTGGCGTCTTTGTCGCAACTGAGCCAGCTCAGGCCCTTCATGCACTACAGCACCCGCTCCAAAATGGGCGCGCTGGTGGACGCCTACTTGAGCCGACACGACCCCCACATCGAGCGCGTTTTCGAATTTGACGCGACCGACCCCCTGCTCAGCCTGGTGCGCGAAGACCTGGGTATCGCCCTGACCACACCCATGTGTTTGTGGCAATCGCGCTACCACGCCATGAACCTGAAATACCTGCACTTGAATGCGCTGCGGCACCAAGGGCAGTCCTACCCGCCTTTGAAGCGAACCTTCTACCTCGTCTACCGACCCGACGAATTGGGCCCGCTGGCCCAAGACATCGCGGCCATGGTGCGGGTGGCGGTGCGCGAGTTGCAACGCCAATGGGTGATGGAGCTGAAAATTCCCCACGACTTGCTCAGCGTCGAAGAGGCCAGCGCATCCTGAAGCCTGATGCGCCAAGTGTGATGCTGATGATCAGCCAATGCAAAACTGATGGCCCTTACTGGCGCGCACCTTAAGCTGGCACTGAACTACAGGAGTCGGATGTGAGCCATTGGGATGCGATCGTGATTGGGGCCGGGGTGATTGGCACCTCGGTGGCCTACAACCTGGCCGCCCTGGGCGCCAAACGGGTGCTGGTGCTGGAGCGTGATCAAATCGGCGCGGGCACCACCGCCCAGTCCAGCGGGATCTTGCGCACGCACTATTCGGTGATCGAAAACGTGGTGCTGGCCCAGCAGTCTTGGGCGGTCTTCAAAGACTTTGCTGCGCATTTGCAAGACGAGGACGCCTCGGCCGGATTGGTGCGTTGTGGCTACCTGATTGCCGCGCCGCAAGGCCCCAAGCTGGAGCCTTTGGCCCAGTCTTTGGCGGCCCAACAAGCGCAGGGCATTGAGGTGCATCGCCTGAGCGCGCAAGAAGCCAGCGAGCGCCTGCCCATTTGCCGCTTTGACGATGCGGCCCTGATTGGTTTTGAGCCCGAGGCCGGCTTTGCCGATGCCTACTTGGTGGCCAGCAGCTACGCCCGCGCCGCCCGCAGGCTGGGCGTGAAATTCATGGAAGGCGAGAGTGTGACGCGGCTGGTGCTGTCGCAGCAAACCGTGACCGGCGTGGAGACGACCCGTGGCGTGTTCCATGCCCCGGTGGTCATCAGCACACAAAACATATGGGCGCAAGAGTTGGCCCAATGGACGGGCTTTCAGGTGCCCTTGCTGCCCGAGCGGCACAAAGTCATGGCGCTGCAAGGCCCAGAGGCCTACACCTACGCCATGCCCGTCTACAAAGACCTGGGCTCAGCGGGCATGCTCTATTGCCGCAGCTATGGCGGGCAACAAATGCTGGTGAGCGAAGGCACGGCAGGCGAGGCCCTGAGCGGGCCCGACAACACCCAAGGCGATGTGTCCATGGACGATGTGATGCATGTGGGCGAACAGGTGGCCGAGCGCTTCCCCTCGTTTGCCGAAGCCGGGCTGGCCTCTTCTTGGACGGGGGTGTACGACGTGACGCCCGACTGGAACCCGGTGCTGGGGGCGGTGCCCGATGTGCCGGGTCTGGTGGTGGGCTTTGGTTTTTCGGGGCACGGCTTCAAACTGTCCCCCGCCGTGGGCCGCGTGTTGGCCCAACAAGCTTTGGGGCTGCCCACCGATGTGCCCTTGGCACCTTATGCGCTGGAGCGTTTCAGAACCGGGCAGCTGCTGCATGGCCGTTATGGATCGGGGGCTGTGGCCTGAGGCCTTGCGCACCACGACCGACCCGCCTCACCAACGCAGCATTCGCCAAGCCAACACCGCGCCCACGCCCGACACCAGGGCGATGCCGCCCGCGTACCAGACGGCAAAAAACGTCAGGCTGGTTTCGGTGCAATGCAGTGAATAAATGCTGGCAGCCAAGCTGCCCGCCAGCATGCCCGCCACAGCGCCCGTCAGCGCGAGGCGCGTTGGGGCCAGTTGGCGCAAGGCCCACAGCAAAGCCCCCAGCACCGGCAAAGACAAGGCCACGATGTTCACTGAGCACACCTGCCACGAGCCGCCCAACCACTGCGCCGTGCGTGCGCCCGCATCGGTTTGCAACCACTGCAGCAAGCCCAGGCTGCCCATGGCCAGCAAAGCCAAGCCCAGACCCACGAAGGTGTGACCCGCGCCCACCCCAGGTCTTGCCAAGCGAAACAGGCCGTACACGCTGAAACCCATCAAGGCCGTGAGCCACAGCATCTTGGTGATGAAGGCCGGATGCACCGCCATTTGGTCCATCTGCGGGTTCAGGCCGAACACGGCCAACAACAACACGCCACAGGCCACCGCGCCCAGCACCAGCTGGCCCAGCAACTGTTGGCGCACGGATTTTTGCGGCTGCAGCGTGTCTCTGGCCAGCAAGGCAATCAGGTCGTTTGTCTTCATGTTGTCGCTCCCCATTTGGCCATCAAGGTTTTCAGGCCCCGGTGGATGTTCACTTTGACCGAGGCTTCGCTTTGCCCGGTGCGTTCGGCGGTCTCGGTGATCGACAAACCCATCAAACGCGTGTGCTCGATGGCCTCGCGTTGGCGCACCGGCAAATCGGCCAGCATCACATCCAGGTCCTTGTGTGCATCGCTGACACCTTCATCGCTGTCCACCGCCAGGGTCTCGGACCAGTCGTCGATGTCGTCGTGCAGTCCCTCGCGGCGGCCATGGGCGCGCAGATGGTCCACCCATTTGTAGCGCGCAATCGCATACATCCAGGCCGTCAGGGGTTGGTCGCTTTGGTAGGTGTGGCGCTTTTGGTGGATCGCCATCAGGGTTTCTTGCACAAGGTCCTCGACGTCGCTGAGTTGGGATTGCATCCGCTTTTGCAAAAAGCGCCGCACATGGCCACCCATGAGGAGCAGAGCGCGTTGGTAACTGGCGTGATCGCCTTGCAAAGATGTCATCCATGCGGCGTGCAGTTCGGCTTCTTGGATTTGCAGGCTTTCGCTCAAGTCAGTTCGTCCCAAGGGGTGGAAAAGTTACAAACACAAAAAGAAAAAATGGCATGCATTTGACGTAACTTTTGAATGCTCCGGCGCGGATTACACCATGACAGTCTTGGGCAAGTGCCACACAGCGCTGCCCAAAACAGTCAACCACTCACCTTCAAACTTTAGGGCGCATGTCATGCACCAACAACACCTCAACCGCATCGCTTTGGGCTCTGCATTTGCTGCAGCCACCGTGCTGCCTGCACACGCAGCGTGCCTTCACCGAACGTTGGCCCTTTTTCGCCGCGCCCTTGCAGCAACGGCGCTGTGAATTGCTCTACAGTTTGACTTTTATGACATGGCATCGCGATCAGCAGATGCTCACCACCTTGAGCTTCCATCCATGAATTCACCACAGCACAGCAAGAACAGCTTACATGTGACTTTGAATCGTCGGCAAGCGCTTGCTGCCTTGACCGCGACAGCCATGCCGGTTTGGGCAATGGCGCAAAACACCGCTTGGCCCGACACCTTGCGCGCCGCACGCGGCCAAACCGTGTACTTCAACGCCTGGGCGGGCAGCGAGCGCATCAACGCTTACCTGCAATGGGTGGCGGGTGAGTTGCAGCGCGACTTTGGCGTGAATTTGCAGCACGTCAAGATCAGCGACGCGGGCGATGCGGTCAAGCGTGTGCGCGCTGAAAAGCAAGCCGGACGCAAAGACACAGAAGGCACGGTGGACCTGATCTGGATCAACGGCGAAAACTTTGCCGCCATGAAACGCGATGGCCTGTTGTCTGCGCCCTTTGCCCAAACCTTGCCCAACTTCCAGTGGGTGGACACGGTGGGCAAGCCCACCACGCTGGTGGATTTTTCGGTGCCCACCGACGGACTGGAGTCGCCCTGGGGCATGGCGCAGCTCACGTTTTTTGCCGATGCCAAACGCCTGCCCCAACTGCCGCAAAGCATGAATGAGCTGCTGGCGCTGGCCCGCAGCCAGCCCGGGCGCATCACCTACCCGCGTCCGCCCAACTTCCATGGCACCACCTTCGTCAAGCAGGCCCTGATCGAGCACGCGCCGGATGTGAAAGCGCTGGCCCAGCCCGTGACCGCCACCGCACTGGAAGCGCAAACCGCACCCCTGTGGCGCTTTTTGGATGCACTGCACCCGCAGCTGTGGCGCGGGGGCAAACAGTTCCCGCAAAACTCGGCCGCGCAGCGCCAGATGATGGCCGACGGCGAGCTGCTGCTGGCCCTCACCTTTAACCCCAACGAAGCGGCCAACGAAATCGCCGCCAAGCGCCTGAGCGCCACGGTGCAAAGCTGGCAATTTGCCAAGGGCACCATTGGCAACACGCACTTTGTGGCCATTCCGTACAACGCGCCCAGCAAAGCGGGCGCACAAGTGGTGGCCAACTTTTTGCTCTCGCCCGCCGCGCAAGCGCGCAAGGCCGACATCGACGTGTGGGGCGACCCCACGGTGCTCGATGTGGCGCGCCTGCCTGCGGCCGAACGCGCCCGCTTTGCATCGGCCGTGCGCCCCGGGCAACTGGCCCAAAGCGCCCCGGCCCTGCCCGAGCCGCATGCCTCTTGGGTCGATGCGCTCGAAAAAGAATGGACCCGCCGTTACGGGGTTTGACAAACAGCTTTCGTCTTGCAGGTCGGCTTCAGCCCCGACCCACAAAAATGGCTTGCGCCTGATCAATCCTTGAGCAATTCCGCCAATGCGGAGGCATCCAGCACGGCCGAGCCGTCCTGGTCGTTGAGCATGCTGTCGGCCAGGCTGCGTTTGTCGTGGTGCATTTGCAAAATGCGCTCCTCCACCGAGCCCTGGGTGACCAAGCGGTAGACGGTGACGGGGCGTTGCTGGCCCATGCGGTGGGCACGGCCGCTGGCCTGGTCTTCGGCGGCCGGATTCCACCAGGGGTCGACGATGATGACGTAGTCGGCCACCGTCAAGTTCAGGCCAAAGCCGCCCGCCTTCAGGCTGATCAGAAACACCTCGCCCTGCCCTTGCTGAAAGGCGGCCACCCGCTTGCCTCGCTCGGCCGCCGGGGTGCTGCCGTCCAGGTATTGGTAGGCCACACCGAGGGCCTCCAGGCGCTCGGCCAAGAGCTTGAGGTAGTCGGTGAACTGGCTGAACACCAAGGCTTTGTGTTGGCCCGCCACCAGCTCTTGCACCAAGCGTTCAAAT
>NZ_JBIKIL010000135.1:0-9772 GCF_044361645.1 Limnohabitans sp.
GTCGCGAGCAGCGGCAGGTCGTGGCGATGCAGCCTGCGTGTCATTGGATTGCCGCGCTTCGCTCGCAATGACGGAGGCTTTGTCGTCGCGAGCTGTGGCACGTCGTGGCGATGCAGCCTGCGTGTCATTGGATTGCCGCGCTTCGCTCGCAATGACGGAGGCTTTGTCGTCGCGAGCTGTGGCACGTCGTGGCGACGCAGCCTGCGTGTCATTGGATTGCCGCGCTTCGCTCGCAATGACGGTGGCTTTGTCATCGCGAGGTACGAAGCGATCCATGGGTTGCCGCGCTTCGCCCGACATGAAGCTAGCCACTTTCATCTGCGCCAGCGCCTGAAAAGCACCCCGCGCTTTGCCGCCCAGCTCGCCTTTGAGCGCACCCAAATTGCGACCCATGCCCATCTGGCGGCCGTGTTCGTCCACCACCAGCAGGTTCATGAACAAATGCGGGCTGAGCATCTCGTGTTTGAAGTCGGTGCGCTTGATGTCCAGGCTGGTTTCGTCGCGGCACTTTTTCAGCAACACATCGGTCAATGAGCCGCTGCCAAACAACTCGGGCGCCGACAGCTCGGCCGCCAAGCGCGTGGCCGATTCGGGCAGTGGCACAAAGCGGCTGCGCGGGCGCTGCGGCAGGCTTTTGAGCAGGGCCTGGATTTTGTCTTTCAGCAAGCCGGGCACCAGCCATTCACAGCGGTCTTCGCTCACTTGGTTGAGCACAAACAAGGGCACTGTGACGGTGACGCCGTCGCGCGCATCGCCCGGCTGGTGCAGGTACACCGCCGAGCAGTCGGTGCCGCCCAAACGAATCTGTTTGGGAAAGGCCTGCGTGGTGATGCCTGCGGCCTCGTGGCGCATCAGCTCTTCGCGGCTCAGCAGCAACAAGCGCGGCTGTTTGGCGGTCTCGGTGCGGTACCAGTCTTCCAGCAAGCGGCCGCTGCACACCTCGCGCGGGATTTGCTGGTCATAAAAAGCGTAGATCAGCTCCTCGTCCACCAGCACGTCTTGGCGGCGCGACTTGTGCTCCAGCTCTTCGACTTTGGCGATCATCTGGTGGTTGGCCGCTAAAAACGGCAGCTTGGTTTCCCACTGGTCACCCACCAGTGCTTCGCGGATGAAAATCTCGCGCGCGCCGTGCAAGTCCACCCGGCTGTAGGCCGTGCGCCGGCCGCTGTAGACCACCAAGCCATAGAGCGTGGCGCGTTCCAGCGCCACCACTTCGGCCGACTTCTTTTCCCAATGCGGGTCGAGCACTTGTTTCTTGAGCAAATGCGCGCCGACTTGCTCCAGCCACTGCGGCTCAATCGCCGCAATGCCCCGGCCAAACAGGCGCGTGGTTTCCACCAGTTCGGCCACCACGATCCAGCGGCCCGGTTTTTTACTCAGGTGCGCGCCGGGGTGTTTGTGGAACTTGATGCCGCGTGCGCCCAGATAGGCTTCTTCGTCTTCCAGCTTATAGCCCACGTTGCCCAGCAGACCCGCCAACATGGACAGGTGCAGTTGCTCATAACTGGCCGGCTGCGTGTTGATGCGCCACTTGTGCTCGGCCACCACAGTCAGCAGTTGGGTGTGGGTGTCGCGCCACTCGCGCACCCGGCGGATGTTGATGAAGTTTTGCCGCAGCAACTGTTCATATTGGCGGTTGCTGAGTTTGTGGGTGGGCTGCGCGGTTTGGGCTGCGCCATTGCGGGCAATGACGTGACGTGGCGATCCAGCCTGAACACCACTGGATTGCCGCGCTTCGCTCGCCATGCCCTTGTTCGATTGACGCGCTTGGCTCGCCATTCCCTTGTTCGATTGAAGCGCTTGGCTCGCACTAAGGTGACTGGATTGCCGCGCTTCGCTCGCCATGCCCTTGTTCGATTGCCGCGCTTGGCTCGCTATGACGGAGGGTTTGTCATCGCGAGGCACGAAGCGATCCATGATTTTCTGTCCGCTTTGCATGCCCGCACTTGAAATGACGGCAGAACGGGCATGTGGTTCGCCGCCCCGGGCGTCGTGGATCCATTTCCACAGCTTCAAATAGCCGGTGAATTCGCTCTTGTCGTCGTCGAACTTGGCGTGTTGCTGGTCGGCCTGGGCCTGCGCGTCCATGGGGCGGTCGCGCACGTCTTGCACGCTCATGGCGCTGGCGATCACCAGCACTTCGTCCAGCGCTTCGCGGCCACGCGCTTCCAAAATCATGCGACCCACACGCGGGTCCAGCGGCAGGCGGGCCAACTCTTGGCCAATCGGGGTGAGTTCATTGTCGTCGTCGACTGCGCCCAACTCGGCCAGCAACTGGTAGCCGTCGGTGATGGCGCGTTTGGACGGCGCTTCGATGAAGGGAAAGTCTTCCACCACACCCAGGTGCAGCGACTTCATGCGCAAAATCACGCCCGCCAAAGACGAACGCAAAATTTCCGGGTCGGTGAAGCGTGGGCGACCCGCAAAGTCTTTGTCGTCGTACAGGCGAATACAAATGCCGTTGGCCACCCGGCCGCAACGGCCCGCGCGCTGGTTGGCCGCAGCCTGGCTGATCGGTTCAACCATGAGTTGTTCGACCTTGCTGCGCAGGCTGTAGCGCTTGACGCGGGCCGTGCCGGCGTCAATCACGTAACGGATGCCCGGCACGGTGAGCGAAGTCTCGGCCACGTTGGTGGCCAGCACAATGCGCCGGCCATTGGACGCTTCAAAAATCTGGTCTTGCTCAGCCTGCGACAGGCGGGCAAACAGCGGCAGCACTTCGGCGTTGCGGGTCAGCGGCTGGTGCGACAGGTGTTTGCGCAGGTGGTCGGCGGCTTCGCGGATCTCGCGCTCGCCGGGCAAAAAGATCAGGATGTCGCCCGCGGTTCCGCCTTGCCAGAGTTCGTCCACCGCATCGGCCATGGCCTCGTTCAAGCCGTAGTCGCGCGATTCTTCAAACGGGCGGTAGCGCTGCTCCACCGGGAAAGTTCGACCAGACACCATGATGACCGGGGCCGGACCATGGCGTGAGGCAAAGTGTTTGGCAAAGCGGTCGGCGTCGATGGTGGCCGAGGTGACCACAATTTTGAGGTCTGGGCGGCGCGGCAAAATCTGGCGCAGGTAGCCCAACAAGAAGTCGATGTTCAGGCTGCGTTCGTGCGCCTCGTCGATGATGAGGGTGTCGTAGGCTTGCAGCAGCGGGTCGGTCTGGGTTTCGGCCAGCAAGATGCCGTCGGTCATCAGTTTGACGGATGCGTTTTTACTCAGACGGTCCTGGAACCGCACCTTGAAACCCACCACCTCGCCCAGCGGGGTCTTGAGCTCTTCGGCAATGCGCTTGGCCACCGAGCTGGCCGCAATGCGGCGGGGCTGGGTATGGCCGATCATGCGGGCGCGTTCACCCGGCTTGGCGTTGAGCTTGCCGCGCCCCAGCATCAGCGCGATTTTGGGCAGCTGTGTGGTCTTGCCCGAGCCGGTTTCACCACACACGATGATGACCTGGTGCTGGTCCATGGCGGCCATGATTTCGTCACGGCGGGCCGAGACGGGCAGGCCTTCGGGAAAGTCGATTTGCAGGGGGGTGGGGTTGGCGGGCTCGGTCACGGCCTGCATTATCCCACGACACGTGTTCACGTGCTACACTGGTTCACGTGAACTTTCTGGACGGAGATTTTTCATGACCAATCTGACCATTTCGCTCGACGAAAACCTTGTCAAACAAGCCCGCATCAAAGCCATCCAAGAAGGCACCTCGCTGAGCGCCAAGGTGCGCGAGATGCTGGCGGCCTATGTGCGGCAAGACATGCCTGCCGCCCCGGTGGTGATTCCCAAGTTGCCGGTGTCTCAAGCCCGTGGGGGTCTCAAGCCGGGCATAGACCCCAGCAGCAACAGTTCCTTCTACGACGCCATGGACGCGGGCATGGATCTGAAAAATCTGGCATGACCCCAGACGTGAATGTGTTGGTGGCCGCTTTCAGGCCCGACCATCCCCACCACCCAGTCGCCCGTACATGGCTGGATGAAGCCGTGCGCCAAGCTGCCCACGGGCGCAACAGTTTGGTGCTGCTGGGCACCGTGGTCACGGGCTTTTTGCGCATCACCACCCACCCCAAGATTTTCAAAGAAACCGATCCCTTGCAGCATGTGACCGACTTTGTGGACAGCCTGCTCAGCTGTCCCGGCGTGCAGTTTCAGCCCCAAGGAACGAACTGGCCGCATCTGCGGCAAGTGTGTCTGACGCAACAAGTCAGCGGCAATCTGATCACCGATGCGTGGATCGCCGCAACGGTGATGCAATCCGGTGAGACACTCTGCACATTCGACCGCGATTTTTCGCGTCTGCTGCCTGCAGACCAACTTCTTTTGCTCAAGCCCTGAACCCACTGTCATCGTCCATGTCCACCGTCTTCAATTTCACCTTCGTGCCCTGGTTCCGCTCGGTCGCGCCTTACATCCACATGCACCGAGGCAAGACCTTTGTGGTGGGCATCGCGGGCGAGGCCATTGCCGCAGGCAAGCTGCAAAACTTGGCGCAAGACCTGGCGCTGATCCAGAGCATGGGCGTGAAGATCGTGCTGGTGCACGGCTTTCGCCCGCAGGTGAACGAACAGCTCAGGGCCAAGGGCCACACCCCAAAATACTCGCACGGCATCCGCATCACCGACAGCGTGGCTTTGGACTGCGCCCAAGAGGCAGCGGGCCAGTTGCGCTACGAGATTGAAGCGGCTTTCAGCCAGGGCCTGCCCAACACGCCCATGGCGGGCTCCACCGTGCGGGTGTTGTCGGGCAACTTCATCACGGCCAGGCCCGTGGGCATTGTGGACGGTGTGGATTTCATCCACTCGGGCTTGGTGCGCAAGGTCGACGTCGACGGCATCATGCGCACGCTGGACATGGGCGCGATGGTGCTGCTCTCGCCCTTTGGTTTTTCGCCCACGGGCGAGGCCTTCAACCTGGCCATGGAAGAAGTGGCCACCAGCGTGGCCACCGAGTTGCAGGCCGACAAGCTGATTTTTTTGACCGAGGTGCCGGGCATTCGCATCGAGCCACACGCACCCGCCAGCGAAGACAACCCCATCGACACCGAACTGCCGTTGGCCGCTGCCAAGCAGTTGCTGGCCTCGCTGCCTCGGCCAACCGAGCCGACCGACATCGGTTTTTACCTTCAGCACTGCGTCAAAGCCTGCGAAGAAGGCGTGGAGCGCTCGCACATCCTGCCCTTTGCGGTGGACGGCTCGCTGCTTTTAGAGGTGTATGTGCACGACGGCATCGGCACCATGGTCATCGACGAGAAATTGGAAGAGCTGCGCGAGGCCACCGCCGACGATGTGGGCGGCATCTTGCAACTGATTGAGCCGTTTGAGAAAGACGGCACCTTGGTCAAGCGTGACCGCACCGAGATCGAGCGCGACATCGACCACTACACCATCCTCGACCACGACGGCGTGATCTTTGCCTGCGCCGCGCTCTACCCCTACCCCGAAGCCAAGACGGCCGAGATGGCGGCACTCACCGTGTCGCCCCATTCGCAAGGCCAGGGCGACGGCGAAAAGGTGCTCAAGCGCATCGAACAACGCGCCCGCGCCATGGGTGTCAAAAGCATTTTTGTGCTCACAACGCGCACCATGCACTGGTTCATCAAACGCGGCTTTGTGCAGCACGACCCCGACTGGCTGCCCGAAGCGCGCAAACGCAAATACAACTGGGACCGCAAAAGCCAAGTGTTGGTGAAAAAACTTTGAGCTTGCCTTGGCTGCTTGGCTGCTTGGCTGCTTGGCTGCTTGGCTGCTTGGCTGATCAGCTGCTCAGATGGTTCGGAGGACTTCGTCCGTCAAGGCCACCAAGTCGGTGTCTGAAATGAGGGTGACACGATTTTCTGCCGCATAAAGACCGGCTTTAGCGCTGACTTGCCCCAATGTGATGCAAACGCTGTGGCTGGCCTGGAGCGTGTCGCGCTGAGCCACCAACTCGCGCAAGGGCTCAACGCCGATGGTCGCCGCTTTCCAGCGCTTGGCACTGACCACGGTGAGCACCCCTTTTTTTTCCAGCTGCAAGTCGGCTGCGCCATTCAAGTGGGTGACGGTGTAACCCTGGCGCGCAAAGGCGGATTCCAAGACCGCTGAAAAATCACGCCAACCCATGCTGGACAGGCTTTGCATCGCCTTCTCGACCACCGCCGCGCTGGGCAGCTTGCGCTGTCGCCAAGCAGCCATGCAAGCAATCACAAAAAATGGAAAACCTCCCAACATGCCCACACCTGCGTACTCTTTGGGCAACAAAGCCCCTGCGCCCAGCGCAATCACGGCCACCAACAAAAAGCTCACCCACCAAGGCGAGCGCAACAAGACCGCAAAAAGCGACTTCTCTGACATTTTGAATTTCACAAACGACTCCGGTCAACGGGGGCCAACACTGCGGCAAAACCATGCGGCAAAACCATGGGCACAAAAAAACAAGCCCGATTGTCCACCATCGTTATGCCCCATACCTTGAGCCAAGCCGTGCAGGGGCCATGCGCAAGCCAACCAACAAGCCAAGGCCGCCGTGATGCCCAAGGCTGCAGCTGCAGACAATCGTGCAAGTGACTGCCATGCAGCGATCCGCGTGCTTCAATCGACCAGATGCCTTGCCTTGTAAACCCTTGGAGATGCCATGGTCCACTACTTTGACGAAGCCCGTGTGCAGCAACTGCTGAGCGTGCCCGACCTGCTCAAGAGCGTGCGTGAAGCCTTGGTGGCCTTGACGCTGGGCCAGGTGGTGCAGCCCCTGCGCATGGTCATGCCCATCGGCGATGCCGCCCAGGACGGCCTGCTGTTTTTGAAACCCGCCCAACTGGGCGACGCGCTCAGCACCAAACTCATCACCTTGGTCCCGGGTAACGCGCAAAAAGGTTTGCCCACTTTGCTCAGCACCATCGTGCTGATGGACCCGGCCACGGGCCAAACGCTGGCGGTGATGGAGGGCAACACCATCACCGCCATGCGCACGGCAGCGGCCTCTGCCGTGGCAGCCGACGCACTGGTGCCGCGCACCCCCCAAGTGGTGGCCATGCTGGGCAGCGGTGTGCTGGCCCGCAGCCACGCGCAAATGCTGCGCGCCGTGCGCGAGGTCAGTGAGATTCGGGTGTGGAGCCCCAACGCGGCCAACGCGCAGCAATGCGCACGCGACATCAGCGGCGTGGCTTGTGCCAGCGCCGAAGCGGCGGTGCGCGGGGCCAACATCGTGTGCACCGTGACCAACGCCAGCACGCCGGTGCTGCACGGCGCTTGGCTCAAGCCCGGGGCATTTGTCGCCGCCGTGGGCGCGCCCCGCCCCACTTGGCGCGAATTGGACGACGTGGCCATGAATCATTGGGTGGTGGCCGACCAGCGCGAAGCGGCCGAAAAAGAATCGGGCGATGTGTTGCTCTCAGGCGCCCAAGTGGCAGCCGAGATCGGCGAGGTGTTGTGTGGCCGCGTCGCGCCACCGCCTGCGGGCACCACCATCATTTTCAAGTCGCTTGGCCAGGCGGTCGAAGACACCGTGGCCGCCCGTTTGGTCTACCGCGCCGCCTTGGCCGAAAGCGCCCGCACATGAAGCGCGCCGACGTGGTGATCGTGGGCAGCGGCGTGATGGGCGCGGCCACCGCCTATTGGTTGACCCGCTTGCAGCCGGGGCTGAGCGTCACCCTGGTCGAGTCGGACACGCGCTTTGAGAAAGCCTCATCCTCGCTCTCGGCCAGCTCGATTCGCCAGCAATTCACCTGCCCGGTCAACATCCGCTTGAGCCAGTACGGCATCGCGTTTTTGCGCGAGGCCGAGCAGCACCTGGCCCTGCCCGACCACCCGGTGGCACTGGGCTTGCAAGAACCCGGTTACCTGTACCTGGCCCAGCCCGAACAGGTGAGCGCCCTGCAAACCGCGTACCACATTCAAAAACAAGCCGGGGCCGACGTGGCCTTGCTGGGCCCCGAAGCGCTGCGCCAGCGCTACCCATGGCTCAACGTGGACGATGTGGCGCTGGGCAGCTTGGGCCTGAGCGGTGAGGGCTGGTTTGACGGTCCGGCCCTGCACCAGGCTTTTTTAAAGAAAGCCCTGGCGCAAGGCGTGACGCGCGTGCACGACCGGGTGGTGGGCATGGACCACACGGCCCAGCAGCTCAGCGCGGTGCGGCTGGCCAGTGGCGCCAACTTGCCCTGCGGCCAAGTGGTCAATGCCGCTGGACCTTGGGCCGCCGAGGTGGCGGCCATGGCCGGGGTGGCCTTGCCGGTCGAAGCTGCGCGGCGCACGGTGTTTGTGCTGTCTTGCCCCGAGGTGCTGGCGCAGTGCCCCTTGCTGATCGACCCCAGCGGTTGGTGGCTGCGGCCCGAAGGCCGGTTTTTGATCACCGGTGCCGAGCCCTTGCACACCGCACCCGGCCTGCCGCTGGAGCCCGATTGGAACGAGTGGAGCGACGAACAATGGGCCTCACTGGCCCACCGCATCCCGGCGCTGGCCGCTTTGCGTGTCGAGCGCGCCTGGGCGGGCTATTACGAGATGAACAACTTTGATCACAACGCCGTGATTGGCCCGCACCCGGAGCTGAGCAACCTGTATTTCATCAACGGTTTTTCGGGCCACGGCATGCAGCACGCAGCGGGCGCGGGCTTGGCGTTGGCCGAATGGATGCTGAATGGGCAATCTCAAACCATCGCCGTGGATGAACTGGGTTTTGAGCGCTTGCTGGAGAACCGGCCGCTGCGTGAGCTGCAGGTGATTGGCTAAGGCCCTGCGGCCCACAAAATGACCAACACTGGGCCCCAAGCCTGCGCGCAAGCCACAACTGGCGCATCAGCCTTGGGGCAGAGGGCAAATTTAAAAACACCATGAATAAAGGACTTAGCCCCTTGCGAAGCTAAGTCCTTGGTTCATTTGGTCGGCGTGGCGGGATTCGAACTCGCGACCCCTTGCACCCCATGCAAGTGCGCTACCAGGCTGCGCTACACGCCGACAAGCGTTGGATTATAGCGTGAATAAAGCCATGCTCAGTCACTGAGCAAGTCACGGATTTGCATCAGCGATTCGCGGATCGCACCATCTGATCTGGGGTCTGAGTTTGGATTTGAGCCCAAAAAATGCAACTTCAAGTTGCCCGCTTGTTTTTCATGCGCCAGCGCCTGCTCATCGGCCGACCCAGCGTGAAGGGCTTCGTCTGCAAAGTCAGCGTACAGCGCGGCAACATCCATGTTCTGGGGATCGTTGTGCATCAACTCCAAGAGTTTATTGCGGGCACCGCTGATGGTGAAACCTTGGTCATAAAGCAAGCCGCGAATGCGCCGAATCATCATGACTTCATGACGTTGGTAGTAGCGACGGTTTCCCCGGCGTTTGACCGGTCGCAGTTGCGTGAATTCTTGCTCCCAATAGCGCAAGACGTGGGGCTTGACACCACACAGCTCGCCCACCTCACCTATCGTGAAATAGCGCTTGGCTGGAATGATGGGAAGCAAAGAGTCCATAACTGACAACGGGTGGCCTGAAAAGAGTGGAGCTTACTGCAAGTGTATTGGCCAAGTCCAGCACGATCGCTCTTGCCTGGCGCGGCCTTGATTTGTAAAGAGCAAACTCAAAAAACACACGACAAAATCAGCTTTGCTGGCACTCATCAAGAGGCTTCAACAAAAAAGCCTAAGTAGAAACTACTTAGGCTTTTAGGTTTTGGCGGAGTGGACGGGACTCGAACCCGCGACCCCCGGCGTGACAGGCCGGTATTCTAACCAACTGAACTACCACTCCTGATAGCTGTAACTTCTGCCAGTGCCTGAACAGCCTGGCCAAGTGCTACAAAACTTGGCGACCCTACGGGGATTCGAACC
>NZ_JBIKIL010000136.1:0-9736 GCF_044361645.1 Limnohabitans sp.
GGTCGAAGCCCATTACCTGGACAGCGACCCGAGCATCATCACCCGCATGGCCGAGGCCTTGGCCGAGTGGTTTCCGGGCCACACCGCCAGCATGGACGCGGGCTTGGCGGCGCACCTCCAATCGGTGGGTTTTGACAGCGCCACCGAAACGCTGGCCGACCCATCGGTCATTCAAAACGTGACCATGTCGGGCTGCGGCAGCGTCAGCTGCAGTTAAACCCAACCCAAGCCTTGAACCGCTTGCCACCCCCATGGCCAGCCCCCTGCTTGCCCAAGCCTCTCATAGCCAACAGGGAGCGGGCTGCAAAAGCTCACTGGGGCTGAATACCTGCGGTCTTGATGACGCGGCTACAGGGCTGGCGCACAGTCTCAGACTGCAGGGCTTGCAACATCGAAGTCTCCGGGTGAAATGGTGATAAGTGACAGGTGATAAGTGATGCAGGCTTCAGGGCATCGGGGGTTCAGGTGATCGGTGCGGGGTTGAACAGCACCAGCGCGTTGTGCAGCTTCCAGTGCTCGGCCCAGGTCTTGCGGCCGCTGGCCACCGCCAGCATCAGGTGGAACAGCTCCCAGCCCATGTCCTCGATGCTCAGGCCTTCGTCGGCGATGCGCCCGGCATTGAGGTCCATCAGGTCGTGCCAGCGCCGGGCCAAGTCGCTGCGCGTGGCCACTTTGATGACCGGGCATTCGGCCAAGCCATAGGGCGTGCCGCGCCCGGTGGTGAAGACGTGCAGGTTCATGCCTGCGGCCAGTTGCAAGGTGCCACAAATGAAGTCGCTGGCGGGCGTGGCCGCAAACACCAAGCCCTTTTGCTCGGGCCGGAGTTTTTCGCCGGGTGACAACACGTGCGCGATGGCCGAGCTGCCGCTTTTGACGATGGAGCCCATGGCTTTTTCGGCGATATTCGACAAGCCCCCGGCCTTGTTGCCGGGTGTGGTGTTGGCGCTGCGGTCGACTTGGCCGCGCGCCAAATAGCGGTCATACCAATCGAGTTCGCGCACGATGGCCTGCGCCACCTCGGGGCTGGCGGCGCGTTGGGTGAGTTGCTCCACCGCGTCGCGCACCTCGGTGTTTTCGCTGAACATGACGGTGGCACCGGCGCGCACCAGCAAATCGGCCGCAAAACCCACGGCCGGGTTGGCGGTCACGCCCGAGAAGGCGTCACTGCCCCCACACTGCACCCCCACCACCAAGGCGCTGGCGGGCAAGGTCTCGCGCCGCCGGGCATTGAGCCGCTCCAGATGCGGCCGGGCACTTTGCACAATGCTGTCCAGCATGGCCATGAAGCCCACATGTTGCGCGTCTTGCAGGCACACGGTGTGCGGTCCATCGCTGGCTGAGCGGGCATCGGTGATGGGGAAACTGCCCGGTGGCAACAAGCGCTCGGGTTGCAGCTTTTCGCAGCCCAAACTGACCACCATGAGCTCGCCGCCAAAATTGGGGTTCAGGCTGATGTGGCGCAGCGTGCGGATCGGGATGATGGCGTCCGGCGCGTCAATCGCCACGCCGCAGCCGTAGCTGTGCTCCAGGCCCACCACGCCATCCACCTGCGGGTACAGGGGCAACAACTCGGTCTGAATACGCCGCACCGCCTGCGCCACCACACCGGCCACACACTGCACCGTGGTGGTGATGGCCAAGATGTTGCGTGTGCCCACGGAACCATCGGCGTTGCGGTAGCCCTCAAAGGTGTAAGCGGTCAAGGGCGCTTGCACCGGGGCGGGCACGGTGGCCATGGGCAAATCGCTCAAGCTGCGGGCCGCAGGCATGCGCAGCAGGCGCTCTTGTACCCAGCGGCCGGGCGCGATGTCTTGCGCTGCGTGGCCAATCGTGACGTTGTAACGGCGCACCGCTTCACCCTGGGCCAAGGCCACCAGCGCGACTTTGTGGCCCTGGGGCACCTTGTCCAGCAGCACCAAGCCGCCGTCCAAGACCGTGCCCGCGGGCAAACCACCGTCGTTGACCACGATGGCCACGTTGTCTGCGGGGTGCATGCGCAGCACGCGGGGGCGCGGGGGCTGCGAACTTGTTGTTGTGGGTGCCGAACCGGTCGGCTGCGCATCGCTCATGGCAACACCTCCACCCAATTGGGGCCTTGGCCCACGTACAGGCGTTGCGCCAGGTGCAATTGGCCGGTGTGCGGGTCGATGGCCAAACGGCTCAGGTGGTGCGACAACTGCCCCACCACCATCAACTGCTGGCCTGTGGGGTCGATGGCGAAACCCCGGGGCTGCGTTTCCACGGCGGTGTGCCCCTGCGCGGTCAGCAGGCCGGTGGCCGCATCCACGCTGAAATGCGCCAAGGTGCTGGAGCTGCGCTCGCTGGTGTACAAATGCCGCCCATCGGGCGTCAAGTGCAGGTCGGCCGCCCAAGGCTTGCCCACAAAACCCGGCGGCAAAATGCCCAGCGTCTGCAGCGTGCGCAAACTGCCCGTGTCCGCCTGCCAGGCCAACACGTCCAGCGTGCCGTCCAGTTCGTTGAGCAAGTAAACAAAGCGCCCGGCAGGGTCAAAGCGGCAATGCCGGGGGCCAGCACCTGCACGGGCCTGCCACTCAGCGTGGGGGGTCAACAGGCCGGTGGTGGCGTTGAACGCCAAGACCATCAACACCCCGCTGCCTAAGCTGGTGGCCAGCACAAAACGGTTGCAGGGCGAGGGCAACACCGCGTGGGCGTTGGGACCCGTGGGCAACACTTGCTGCACCGCGCCCACCGTGCCATCCAAGGCCACAGGGCTGACCGTGAGTTGCGCCCCTTGGTAGGAGGCTGCGAACACAAAACGCCCCGTGCGGTCGGTGCTCACATAGGCCATGCTGGCGGGCAAAGGGGCTTGGGCCAACACCGTCAGATCGCGTGTCGCCGGGTCGATGGCCAATGTGAGCACCGCCATCGGCTCGCTGCGCCGCACCGCGTACAACCGCTGGCCATCTGGGCTGAGCGCCATGGGCATCAGGTTGCCACCTACAGGCGTTTGGCTTTGCAGGTGCAGCGTGCCATCGGCCTGCAGGTGCAGCACCGCGATGTCGCCGCTGTCGGCGTTGGAGACATAAACGTGGGTCATGGCATCAAAAGCTCGGAGCTCGCAGGGTTAAAAAGTCATTCAATGGCACGGGTTTGGGCTTTGGTTTGGGCTTTGGTTTGGGCTTTGGTTTGGGCTTTGGTTTGGGCTTTGATTCAGGCCTCAAAACCATACACCTTGGCTGGGTTGTGCACCAAAATTTGGGGCAAGTCTGCCGCACGCGCGACCCAACTGCCCAACAGGTTCAACAGCTCGGCATTGTTCGGTGCGGGCTGTTGGTTGGGGTGTGGCCAATTGCTGGCCCACAGGCAGCGCTCGGGGTAATGCCGCGCCAAGTGGCGTGCCAACAATCCCACATCGGCGTAATGCGGTGCCCCCAGGCGTGAGGTTTCGTAAGGGGCTGACAACTTGACCCACACCCGGCCAGTGTCCAGCCAGCGGCACAGGGCTTGGAATGCGGCGTCGTCGGTGCTGCCTGGCGGCACCAAAAATTTGCCCGTGTGGTCCAACACCACCGGCAACTGCAGGCTTTGCAGCCAGGGCAGGCGCTGCAAAAAGTCGCAGCCGTTGAACTGCACATTCAGATGCCAGCCCCACGGCCCGATTTTGGCGGCCAGCGGGGCCAAGGCCTCCCAGCCCAAGGGGCCACCGGGCAACATCATCATGCGCACGCCGCGCACGCCTGCTGCATGCAGGGCCTGCAATTGTTCGTCGCTCACGCTGGGGTGCAGCATGACCACAGCACGCGCACGGCCGGGCATGCTGGCCACAGCGGCCAAGGTGCAGCGGTTGTCAAAACCATAGCCCGTGGGCTGGACCACCACCACCCGCGTCAAACCCAGGGCTTGCTGCACCCGCGCGTAGTCGCTCATGGGCGCGTGCGGCGGCTTGAAGGTGGCGCTGGGCGCCAAGGGGTAGGCGTCGTCGTAGGCGTGCACATGGCAGTCGCAAGCCCCATCAGGCAAGTCAAATGATGGCGCTCTCATAACGCGCTCATGACGCGCTCATGGCGTACGCCGCTTCAGCAAGCGCCAAGCGCTGGCTGCGTTGACCGCGCCCTTGGGCACCCGCCCCTGCAAAATGGCCGTGGTTTGGTCCACGGTTTCCAGGGCTTGGTGCGCAATCGCTTGGGGCGTGAGCCCACCCACATGGGGGGTGGCCAGCACGCGAGGGTGTTGCGCCAATGCAGGTGAGGGCATTTGGTCTTGGGCACGCCCCACGTCCAAGGCGGCACCGGCCAGCAAACCGTGATCCAAAGCGTGCAACAAGGCCTGTTCGTCGACCAATTGTCCACGCGAGGCGTTGATGAAAAATGCCGTTTTTTTCATCAAGGACAAAACCGAGCCATTGACCAAGTTTTCGGTCTCGGGCAAAGCGGGGGCCAAGCACACCACATGGTCAGAGCAGCGCATCAAATCGGCCAGGCTCAAGGACGCTATCCCCAACTCTTGGGGCCGTACAAACGGATCGTGCACACACACCCGCATGCCAAAGGCCAGTGCCAAGCGGGCCACATGCCGCCCAATTTCGCCATAACCCACGATGCCCAGACAGGCACCGCGCAGCTCTGCGCCCATCCGGGGTTCGGCTGCCAAACCCTGGCGGTAGGCCATGGCCGATGGGGTGATGTGGCGGCTCAAATTGAGCATCATGCCCAACACCCATTCAGACACCGAAGGCCCAAAACCTGGACTGGCCTGTGTCACCAACACACCGTGTTGGCTTGCAGCGGCCACGTCGATGCTGCGGATGTCCACCGCACAACGCACCGCCGCCAGCAGCTGGGGCACGGACTCAAAAAACAAAGCGTCCAAGGGCGTTTGCCGATAGGCGATCAGCACCGTGCACTGACGCGCCGCCGCAATCAACTCGGCGCCAGACCAATCGTGTGGATCAGGGTTGAGGTGGACCGTGGCCACTTGGCGCAAGCGGTGCAGCGCCAAGTCGCCAAAATACGTGGCCAATCGCCCCGCAGGATGGGTGACCAGCACGTTTGGCTTTGCCATGGCGAACTTTCACAAACCCATGCTTCGGGGCAACCACAAGGAAATTTGCGGCACAAAGGTCACCAGCATCAGCACGGCCAACAAAATGATGAAAAACGGCTTCATGGCCGTCGCCACTTGTTCGATTTTGAGTTTGGCCACCGCGCTGCCGACAAACAGCACCGCCCCCACAGGTGGCGTGATCAAACCGATGCCCAGGTTGATCATCATGATCATGCCAAAGTGCACCGGGTCTACGCCAATGCTTTTCATCACAGGCAACAAAATCGGCGTGAGGATCAAGATCAAGGGGGCCATGTCCATCAAAGTGCCCAGCACCAAGAGCATGACGTTCACACACAACAAAATGACCCAGGCCTCGGTGCTGATGGCGGTGAATATCTGGGTGATCTTCAGCGGGATCTGCATCAAGGTCATGATGTAGCCAAAGCTGGCCGCAAAGCCGATCAAGATCATCACGATGGTCACGGTTTTCACCGTGCGGTGCATCAGCTTGGGCAGGTCTTTCCACTTGTAGTCGCGGTAGATGAACATGGTCACAAAAAAGGCCCAGAGCACCGCGATCGAGGCCGACTCGGTGGCGGTGAACACGCCGCTCAAGATACTGCCCAAAATGATGCCCATGGTGGCCAGCCCCCAGAGCGCTTCGACACAAATTTTGAGCGCCTCTTTGAGGGGGATGACGCGGCCCTTGGGGTAGTTTTTTTGCCGCGCCACATACAGGCAATACAAGGCTAAACTCAGGCCCAGCAACAGGCCCGGAAACACCCCGGCCATGAACAAGGCCGCCACCGACACCGTGCCGCCCGCCGCCATCGAAAAGATCACCGCGTTGTGGCTGGGCGGAATCAAGATCGCCTGCACCGAGCCGCTCACCGTCACGGCGGTCGAAAACGGGCGCGGGTAGCCCTTTTTTTCCATTTCAGGAATCAGCACCGAGCCGATCGAGGCCGTATCGGCCACCGAAGAACCCGAGATGGCACCAAAAAAAGTGGATGCCAAAATATTCACCAAAGACAGCCCGCCCCGGACAAAACCGACCAAGACCCCGGCAAAGGCCACCAAGCGGCGCGACATGCCGCCCTCGGCCATGATGGCCCCGGCCAGCACAAAGCAGGGAATGGCCAACAGCGAAAACTTGTTGACGCCGCTGGCCATCTGAATCATCACCGCGTCCAGCGGCAGATCGATCCACACAGCGCCCAGCAAAGCCGCCAAGCCCAGCGCATAGGCCACCGGCATGCCCACCAACATCAGCAACACAAAACTGCCAATCAACACCAAAGCATCCATGGTCAAACGGCCTGCGCTGGGGCGCTGGTCTCTCGGTCAATTGAAATCACAACGCGCTCGTGTGCTGGCCCGTAGACCAGCACCTCGAACACAAAGAGCAGGGTCAAGAAGGCCCCCACGGGCAAGGGCAAATAAGTCCAGCCCACAGCCAACCAAGGCAAATCAGCCAAGGTCTGCCCCATCGTGCCCAGCACCAGCTTGCCGCCCCAGAGCATCACAAAAACACAAATGACCAACATCAGCCAATGCACCAACTGCGCCAAGACCTTTTGCATGCCCACAGACAAGCGCTCAACCAACATGCCCACCGCAATGTGCCCGCCGGCTCGGTAGGCCGCAGCAGCGCCCATGAAGGTGAAGGTCACCATCAACAACACCGCCACCGGCTCTGGCCAACTGGAGCCCGTGCCCAACACATAACGGGCAAAAACACCCCAGGGGATGATCAGGCTCATGAACAAAATGGCCAAACCCGATACCCAAATACAGGCCAGGTAAAGTCCGTCAAAAAAGCGCAGCATGGTGCATGACCCCCACGGTGTTTTGAAAACCAAAAAGGAACGGGGCAGGCCCCGTTCGCCAGCGGCGGTCAGACCACCGCTTGGCCCGCATCACTTGACGGCTTCAATGCGCTTGATCAACTCGGCGTAAGGCGCGCCGTACTTGGCACGCACAGGGGCTGTGGCATCATAAAAGGGCTTTTTGTCAACCGCCTTGAACTGGATGCCCGCCGTTTTGAGCTTGGCGCTGAACTCGGCCACGCTCTTGTCCCACAGCACGCGTTGCTCCATTTGCGCCTCACGCGAGAACTTCATCACACTGGCTTGATCGGCTGGGGTCATCTTGTCCCAGGTGACCTTGGACATGACGAAAATCTCAGGGATGATCAGGTGCGTGGTCTGGGTGTAGTACTTCACCCCGGTGGAGTACTGGTTGGACGTGAACAAAGTGGGCGGGTTGTTTTCGGCCCCATCCACCACGCCGGTTTGCAAAGCACTGTAGACATCGTTGTGGCCCATGCTGATGCCGTTGCCACCCATGGCGTTCAAGGTGTCCACAAACAAAGGGTTGCCCATCACGCGGATCTTCAGGCCCTTGAGGTCGGCCGGTGTCTTGATTTCTTTTTTGGTGTAGAGGCTGCGTGAACCGCTGTCCATGAAGCCCAAAGCAACCAAACGAGCGGGGCTTTGGGTGATCTTGTCCAAAATTTCCTTGCCCACCGGGCCATCGATGACGGCGCGCATGTGCGCCTCATCGCGGAACACAAAAGGCATGTTGAAGACGTTCACGTCGGGCACCACCGGACCGAGGATGCCCAAGGAGATGCGCGCGATCTGAATGGCGCCGACCTGTGTCTGCTCCACCACCTCTTTTTCAGAGCCCAACACGCCACCGGGAAACATTTGCAACTTGAAGCGCCCGCCTGTGGCCGCCTCCAATTTTTTACCCAGGTTTTCCACCGCGACCACGTTGGGATAGCCCGCCGGGTGGACATCTGAGGCCTTAAGCACGGTCTGCGCCGAGGCCGATGACATGACGCACAAGGCCACAACGGCAGCCGCAGTGGACGAGAGGATTTGACGACGAAAAATCATGTGAGTAACTCCTGTGATGGGTGGGGTGCAATTGCACGCGGGCTGGGGTGCAGAAAAAAACAGACACAGCCGAGTCATCAGTCATCGTACAATTGAAACACCATTATCACCGACCGCAACCGCATCAACAGCTAGGGATAACCCATGGACACAAGCACGCCCGCATTGCGCAAACCCGCCAGCTTGGGCATTCAACTGGTGGGCGCTTTGACCGAAAACATCCGCAGTGGGCGGCTCCAAGCGGGCGACAAACTGCCCACCGAAGCCGCCATCATGAAAGACTTTGGCGTCAGCCGCACCGTGGTGCGCGAGGCCATCTCCCGGTTGCAAGCCTCTGGCTGGGTGGACACGCGCCACGGCATTGGCACCTTTGTGTTGCCGCAAAGTGAGCACCCCTCCTTTCGCATCAGCGCCGAGCACATGGGCACTTTGCGCGAAGTCATTGCGCTGCTGGAGTTTCGCATCAGCGTCGAGACCGAAGCGGCCGCACTGGCCGCCTTGCGCCGCACCGACGAGAATTTGCGGGTCATGCAGTTGGCACTTCAGGCGTTCACGCTGGCGCTGGAAGCCGGTCACGACGCGGTGGCAGCCGACCACCAATTGCACCAAGAAATTGCCCGCGCCACGCAAAATCACCACTTCACAGACCTGATGCACTCCATGGGCACCGGCGTCATACCCAGGGCCAGAATCAGCAGCATCCTGAACACCGACCCTGAACGGCAAAATTATTTGCGGCGCGTGCACCAAGAACACGAAAGTATCTACAACGCCATCGCAGAGCAAGACGTCGAGGCCGCGCGCGCCGCCATGCGCACCCATTTGGCAAACAGCCGCGAGCGTTTGCGAAAAAGCGACCCAGACAACCATTGACCCACCCACAGCCTGCAAGCTCAGGTTTTCCCCAGTTGAAAATACGCCCTGAGGTTGTACGATGTCTTTTAACCTTCACCCAATGCCCATGAGCCACAGCGCCCTCCCCCTGCCACCTGCGGTCACCCCTGTCGTCACCCGCATGCAAGTCATCCCCGTGGCCGGCCACGACGGCATGCTGATGAACCTGAGCGGCGCCCACGGGCCGTTTTTCACCCGCAACATCGTCATCCTCAGCGACTCAGCAGGGCGCACAGGCGTGGGCGAGGTGCCCGGCGGCGAAAAAATTCGCCAAACTTTGGAAGAGGCCAGCGCGCTGGTCGAAGGCCAACCGATTGGCCACTACAACGCCGTGCTCCAGGCCATGCGCCAGCAGTTTGCCGACCGCGACAGCGGGGGCCGAGGCCAACAGACCTTTGACCTGCGCACCACCATCCACGCCGTCACGGCGGTTGAAAGCGCCCTGCTCGATTTGCTGGGCCAGCACCTGAACGTGCCTGTCTGCGCCCTCCTCGGTGAAGGCCAACAGCGTAGCCGCGTGCAAGTGTTGGGCTATTTGTTTTATGTCGGTGACCGCCTGCAAACCGACCTGCCCTACCGCAGCGAACCCGAGCAAGCCGACGACTGGCTGCGCCTGCGCCACGAAAAAGCCATGACGGCCGAGGCCGTGGTGCGTCTGGCCGAGGCGGCCCAGGCCCGCTATGGCTTTCAAGACTTCAAACTCAAGGGCGGCGTGCTGCGCGGCGAAGAAGAGGTCGAAGCCATCGTGGCTTTGCACGAGCGCTTCCCACAAGCCCGCATCACGCTGGACCCCAACGGCGGCTGGCTGCTCAAAGACGCCATTCGCCTGTTGCACGACCACCGCAGCACCATGGCCTATGCCGAAGACCCCTGCGGCGCAGAAGGCGTGTTCTCGGGCCGCGAAGTCATGGCCGAGTTCCGCCGGGCCACCG